>JAKAFF010000059.1 GCA_021818045.1 bacterium | reverse complement strand
CCACCTAACTGCCCCTCCGTCCGCTTCGGGCTTTTTTGCCTCCAATACCCTTTGCAAAATGTCCACCTCCCCTTGTGCGCGCTCGGTCCAAGGGAGGGCTTTTCCACAATCAAGCTCAAAGTGGGCCATCTCCCCATCCAAGAGGCCATAGATCAAGCCAAAAAATACAAGCATCTGAAATTAAGACTCGATTGCAACCAGGCATGGAGCCTTGCAGAAGCGCTCCATTTTGCAAGTCACTTCTCCCCTGCTGACTTTGACTATTTAGAAGAGCCGCTTCGTTCGTGGGATGAACTCATCCAATTCTCCCACATCACTAAAATGCCCATCGCCTTAGATGAATCAGATTGCAACGAAAGACTCCAAATTCCAACCCTCAAAGCCGTCGTTGTAAAACCTACATGCAAAGGAACCATCCCCCATCTTGCGCCCCATCTACAACTCATTTTGAGCTCCTCTTTTGAGTCGGGCATTGGACTTTTACACATCGCCCGCATCGCTCAACATATAAACCCCACATCTCCCATCGGCTTAGATACCACGCAATTCTTCGATGATAACCTCCTCACACACCCAATCGTATGCGCCGCCAACACTTTTTCTTGGAACAACTCTTCATCCCCCGTTCACATGGATAAATTATGTCCCGTTGTCCTCTAAAATGGGCCGCAAAAGACGCACCTAACCAAACAGCCCTCATCACACCCACACAATCGTTCACATTCCAACAACTCGATTACCTTGCAGATACTATTCCAACGCCGCCCTTCATCATCCCTGCGCTACACCCAACACCTCAACTCATCGCCCAATTTTTCGCAGCTTGGCGACGAGAACAATCGATCTTCCCCATCAATCCACGCATCCCAACTCAACCTCCACAAATGCGCCCCCCCGCAAGATCTCTCCTCCTCTACACCTCCGGCTCTACAGATCGCCCCAAAATCGCCCACCTCTCTCCCGAACATTTGATCGCCAATGCCAAAAGTGCAATCCCCGCTCTCGATTTGCGCCCTTGCGACCAATGGCGCCTCTCCCTGCCCCTATATCACGTAGGAGGCATCGCTATCCTCTTTCGCTGCATTCTTGCGCGCGCAACCATCGTAATCCAAGACTCCCCATCTATTACACACCTCTCCTACATCCCCACACACCTTTACCGCGCAAGCCCCGTATACCCCCATTTGCGCTGTCTTCTCCTCGGAGGCGCTCCCATCAATCACTATTCACCCCATTTGCCCATCTATACAAGTTATGGCCTCACCGAAATGTCCTCTATCGTAACACTCAACGGCCACTGCCTTCCCAATCGAGAATTTTGCATTGACGCTCAAGGAGAAATCCACGTTCGAGGCGATTGTCTATTCCACGGTTATTACCCAGATCAACTTCCTCCATCTTCGTGGTTTGCAACCAAAGACTTGGGACGCATAGAGCAAGGAAAACTCATCATCACCGGACGCAAAGATTGGATGTTTATATCTGGCGGCGAAAATATTCAGCCCGAAGAGATCGAACGAGAACTACTGCGACTCCCACATGTCCTAGAGGCAGTCGTCATCCCCATCAATGATCCTGAATTCGGAAAAAAACCCGTAGCACTCATTTGCACAACTCACACCCTTCCACTACACAGCATCCAATCTGCACTTGCAAAACGACTGCCTAAATACAAAATCCCTACACAAATCTATCACATAAACGCCCTTCCCAAAAAAAACGGGCTCAAAATCGACCGCCTAAAATGCGCGCAAATGATCCCCCCTGTTAAACAGTAAATAAACATTCTCAAATAACTAATAATAAACGACTTAATATCAGGTCTGGGCAAAAAAAAGACCCTTAATCTATAATCCGCCTCTTCGGAGCACGTGAAACGGATGAGCACAACTTTTCAAGCCAGCCCTTTTAGGCGCATCTTTTCTCGATTCTTCCCAAGACGGGCCATAGCAGGTTCTGTGCCTCGGGAAGCGATCGAAGCGAGTCTGCTCCCTGAGGAGCAAAAAAAAGAATTGGCTCTGCGCTATTTATCTCAAGGGGAGATGACCCTTTTGCAAGGCAATCTCAACGCCCTTGCCTGCTTTGAGGCAGCCTCCAACCTCGACGGAACAAATCCGGAGGTTTGGTATCGCCAGGGCCTTGCCTTTTTTGAGTACGGCTCGGAAGAGGGCAAGGAAAAATCGCTACTCTTGGCAAGTAAAAATTTTAAAGTCGCCACCCAATTAAAAGCGGATTATTTTGAAGCGTGGGTTGCTTGGGGAAATGTCCTCATTCAACTCAGCCGTTTTCATGAAGAGCGCCACTTTTTGCTAGAGGCAAAAGAAAAGTATCAAAAAGCCATCGCCTGCTCTACGGGCCAACCTAAGGAAAGACTTGCTGAACTCTACTGGGATACGGGGATTGCTTGGTCAGAACTGGCGCAATACTCTGGAGAGGCTCTCGATGTGCGCTTGGCAATCGAAGCTTTGCATCAATCGCTGAGCTACCAAGAAAAACCGGCCCCCGAATTCCTCAATGATTGCGGCAAAGCGTTTCTCGAAATGGGCCTTTTAATCAATGATCCTCGCCTTTATTTGCAATCGATCGATTATTTACAACAAGCTCTCAAGACCTCTCCCAGCTACTTTGACGGATGGATGTCCCTTGCTGAAAGCTTTTCGCAGCTTTACATCAATACACTCGACGAAAGATACGTCCTCAAAGCATCGGACGGCTATGCCAATGCCACAAAACTGTCTCCCCAAGATGCCCAAGCATGGATTGCTTGGGGACAGCTTTTGGGGGAAAGCGGCCGTCACAACGCCGATGCCAAACAATTGCGTCTGGCGATTGAAAAATGCGCCCGGGCCGCACAACTCGACCCCGAAGATTCTTCCATTACAGCACAATGGGTCGAGTCGCTCTCACTGCTAGGTGTGGCAACCAGTAGGCTCGATCTCATCATCGAAGCTGAGCAAAAAATTGTAGAAGCCTCTGAAGATGCGCCCGATGCACCCGATGTCTGGCACGCCTATGGCGTTTGCCTTTTGTCTTTGGCCCAATACTACGAAGATAGCGAATATTGCGAGCTGGCTATTGAAAAATTGCAGTACGGCCTTTCGTTAGATCGATCGGATCCAGAATTGTGGCATATGCTAGGGGTGGCCCACAGCTATTTTGCCGATTTAACAGGAGATCGCGATCTGATCGAAAGGGCAAACCGCTTTTTTGCAAGAGCCATGGACCTTAAACCTGCATGTCCAGTTCTTCTCTTTGACACCGCACAATCGCTGTTGCAATTTAGTGAAATTCTCGACGACATCCCATCGCTTGAACATGCAATCCAACTCTTCGAGATCCTCTTACAAGGCTATAAAGATGCCATCTTACACCACCCAAAATGGCTCTTCAAGTATGCGCAAGCACTCGAATTTTTGGGCGATGCTTCAGCACAAGAAAAATATCTGGTGCGCGCCGTGGAGGTCTATTCGCACGTCCTATTAATCGAACCCGACTTCGCAGACATTCATTACCACATCGCCTTTTGCTATATGCAGCTCGGCGATTTAATGGGGGATGCCGAATCTTATAAAAAAGCGATCCACTTCTTCCGCTTAGCAATTCGACAAGATGAGGAAAATGACCAAGTATGGCTCGATTGGGGCACCTGTCTCATCCATTTGGCGCACCACACCTTTGATGTCGATTTCATGCATCAGCTCTACATGGACGCAGAGCAAAAAATTACACGTGCAGGCCATCTTGGCAACTACCACGCCTGTTACACCCTCGCTTGCCTATACTCCATTTTGGGTCGAACGCAAGAGGCGATGGAACTCATTCACAAAGCGTTCGAATCCCGTGCCCTGCCCTCCATCGACGAGCTCATCGAAGATGAGTGGCTGGAAAATTTGCGCAACACCACAGCATTTGTCCAATTTCTCAACGCATTAGAAGCAAAACTGCAGCAAAGCCGTGAAGAGTAAACAACGAGTTGTCGTCACTGGAGGCGCTGGATTTATCGGTAGCCATCTGGTAGATCTCCTCCTCGCCAAAGGACATCATGTAACAGTGATCGACAGCCTTTGCAACAACCAAATCAACCATTTGCAACACTTAAAAAAAAAGGATCGATTTCGGTTTTTCCAAGCAGACATTCGCAACACTGCAGCCCTCATTCCCCTATTTACCAATGCCAATTGGGCATTTCACCTCGCAGCTTTATCTAGTGTCATCTCCTCCGTAGATCACCCAAGACCCTGTTTTGAAACCAATGTCGACGGCACCTATAACGTACTAGAAGCCTCCCTCCATGCAGGTGTGCAGCGATTGATTTATGCCGCCTCGTCCTCATGCTATCAAACGCAAGCCGCACGTCCCATTACAGAAACAGACCCTATCTATCCCACTTCCCCTTACGCCTTGACCAAATACCTCGGAGAACAATTGGTGCTGCACTGGGGACAAATGCATCAAATCCCAACCGTTTCACTGCGACTCTTTAACGTTTACGGCCCAAGACTGCGCAAAGCTGCTTCTGAAAGCTCTGTGATCGGCATATTTTGGACCCAAAAACAAAACTCTCAGCCGCTTACAATCGTTGGAGAGGGCGACCAAACGCGAGACTTTGTTCACGTAACGGACGTCGCAAGAGCGTTTTACGCCGCGGCCAACTCCCACTTATCTCATGACATCTTGAACGTGGGGAGCGGTCAGAGTCACACTATTAACGCGCTCGCAAAACTCGTGCAAGGCCCTATCCAGCATCTTCCCAAAAGAGCAAGCGAGGTGCATCATAGCCTCGCAAATATTGAAAAAATCAAACAAAAACTCGCTTGGTCACCAACGATTTCGCTAGAAGAGGGCATCGGACAATTATTTGGCACAATAGATCTGCATCAATCGACGCAAGATCACCTCTTGCGTCCCCACTTTTTGCCAACGCTGTAGCGCCTCTTGGCTCAATTGGACGCGGCGCAATGGATCTTGCGCTAAATCAATCAATGCACGAGCGAGCGCTTTTTCACTGCGAGGCGGCACTAAAACACCAGAGATGTTATGCTCGATGATTTCTGGAACGCCTCCCACCTCTGTGGCTACAATAGGGAGCCCAATCGACATTGCCTCTAAAATACTCGTTGGCATCCCTTCTGAAAAAGAGGGAAGACAAAAGACGTCCGTTACAACAAGACGTGCAAATAAATCATCATTTTGCAACCAATTTGTAAATCGCACCCGATCTGCAAGATGCAGGGCACGAACCTGCTCTTGGAAGGAACAGATCGCCTCTCCTGAACCAATCAAAAGCAAGTTTGCATAAGGCACTTCTTGCACAAGATGTGCAAAAGCTTGAATCAACAGCTCTACACCTTTGCCTGGAGTCATTCTCCCAAAATAGACGACATCAAATACCCCCGGCATCGGCTTTCTACACAGCCATGGACGAGATGGGGGCAAAAACATAGATGGAATCGTGCAAGAGGGCCCCGTGTATCCATAAAAACGCTCTAAACGACGCAAACCCACTTCAGACACAGATGTAACGTAGCGAAAATGACCCATTGTCATACGAAGCACATCCCACCAGCGTCCAGGTTCGGGCATGCCCGTTTCCATGTAATACAGATCCAACCCTAACCGTTTCAATACAGCAGACAAAACAGTGGCGCTTGGATTAAAAAAATGACAAATGCGCGCACCTTGCACCACCTTGCCAAGCACAATCGCTAGCATTTTTTGCAAAAAAGGGTGTCGATCATAAGCCACGAGCCCCACAACGCCCAAACGCAAGTAGGGAATAGCTAAATCTCGTAAACGTTTTAAAAATAAGTTCGATCTGCCCCCCTCTACTCGTCCACTGACAAAAACCAGACAAGAGCCAAAACGATTTTTAAGCGCCTCCGAAATAATCTGTACCTGCAGCTCAGTACCCCCCAAAAAACCGGGATTGGCGATGCACAAAATGACAGGAAATCTTCTCTCTTTACAGAAAAACACCTCCAATGTGAACACGATCCAATCCCAGGGGAATCGACAAGCAATCCAAACTTTATGCAAAATTCTTTTCACCGTTCCTCTTCTGGAAAACACACACAGCATAAAGGATCTGCACAAAAAGTTTCTGTAGATTTTTCACCTTCTTTGCTATGCTTGCGTGTTTAGAAATAGAAGGCTTTAATGGATAAACGTACCTTTTTGTTCATGACTTGCGTGGTTTTGGCTTTTTTCGCAGTGCATTATTTCTTCGATGAAAAGCCCCAAGTACAGTCTCCTAAAAAAGCAGAAACTCCCCCAGCACCTCCACCCACTTTCACCACACAAGCCTCCCCTTCCAATGAGTCATTCTACGTGCTCGAAAATGAATACCAACAACTCGTCTTCTCCTCAAGCGGCGGTAGCTTAGCAGAAATCAACCTCCCCTTTAAAACCCAAGACAACCGCAACAGCTACGTCAAAGAAATCGACATCGACCGCAAAATTTTAGCCTCTTCGCCAGCCAATGCAAGGTTCCCTCTGCACCCTTACAAAACCGCAAACCAAGCGCGACACGACGAAGGAGCTTTAGGTGGATACTACCCTCTACTCAGACGCCCCTTCCAAGGAAAGTCTTTTCCTGCTCAATACTATGCCATGAACATTGTGGGGACAACTCCCACAGTCGCAAACACCCCTTTTTCTGTCAGCCGATTTGAGCCCAATCTCATTCAATTTCAAGGCTCTGTTGGGCAGGCCCGCATTACAAAGACCTATACCATTCCTTTAGAAAGAAATGGCCCCTACTGCTTTAACCTCGACATTCAAGTCGATGGCGATGCAACGGGCCTATGGCTAACTTCTGGAGTGCCCGACGTAGAGATCGTCAGCAACGCATATAGCCCCATGCTGCGCATCCAAGTCACCAAAAATAAGATTTCCGATGTGGAAACCATCGATTTGCCTAAAAAAGATCCCATTCTCGTTTCTTCCCCCTCCCCCAATTGGATCAGCAATTGCAATGGGTTTTTAGGGATCATCACCGATCCCCTTTCTGCAATAGGATCTGGCTATATGAACCAAAAAATCGACGGACAAGTAATACCTACACGGCTCAGCTTAATCGATGCACACTACAACCTGTACCCTCCCCAAGATTATCCAGGATACGCCACCTACCTCCCTTTAAAGACGGGCTCAAATCACTTCAGAATTTTTGCAGGCCCCTACGACACCTCCCTTTTGAAAGAACTCGACGCTCTCTATGACGATCCTACAACCTCTTACAACCCCGAGTACGTATCCGCGCTCAGCATCCAAGGGTGGTTCTCCTTTATCTCGCAGCCCTTTGCAAAATTCCTCTTCTTACTCATGCAACTGTTTTATACAATCACCAGATCTTGTGCATCCTCCATTATCCTGCTCACAATTGCGCTGCGAATCATGATGTACCCTCTCAACGCGTGGTCCATCCGCTCCACAATCAAGATGCAAGAGATTACCCCCAAGTTGCAAGCCATTCAAGAGCGCTTTAAAAACGATCCTGCGCGGTTAAAAACAGAAACCATGAACATCTATCGCAATTCAGGAGCCAACCCCTTGAGCGGCTGCTTTCCAGCTCTTTTGCAGATGCCTTTTTTGGTGGGGATGTTTTATCTGCTCAAATCGAGCTTTCCATTGCGAGGAGCGATCTTTATTCCGGGTTGGATCGATGATCTATCCGCCCCCGATGTGCTATTCACCTGGAGTCAGCCCATCCCCTTTA
>JAKAFF010000058.1 GCA_021818045.1 bacterium | reverse complement strand
CCCAAAGAGATTATGGGGAAAGGGGAGGAATTTTCTCCCACAGATTTACTCGCAATTAGTTTGGCCAGCTGCATGATGACATACATGGGCATGACCTCTTCGAAAGTGGGGGTTGATATTGAGGGGATGACGGCGGAGGTAGAAAAGGAGATGACAGCCGTGCCGACTCGCAGGATTGGGAAGATCATAGTCCGTTTTAGAAGCCCCCTTTCTCCTCCGGAGCCCATTCGGGAAAAATTTGAAAAGGCGGCATTTCAGTGCGTTGTGCACCATAGTTTGCACCCGGATATTCAGCTAGAGGTCGATTTTGTGTGGGGCATATGAGACTTCACAACCTCAAAGCTTTTCACAAGCATTTGAGCGACTCTGCGCCTCACCATCTATGCAGGGCCTATTACATCGCAATTGGAGATGATTTTGAAAGATCCCAGGCGATTGAGTCGGTCTTGGCTTTGTTGCCTGGGACGCCGAGTCGTTTTCGGGGGTCGGAATGCTCTATTGTAGACCTGTTAGATGCGATGCAAAGCTTGAGCCTTTTTGGTGGGGAACCCATTGTCGTTTTAGACGAGGTGGAGAAATTGACGAAAGCGCCCTTGCAACAGCTATGCGAGGGGTTGAATTTTTCTAGTGGATATATCGTATTTGGGGCGCGCTCCAAGAGCTCTCTTGCGCAAATCATCGAAAAAGAGGGTGTTGTATTAGACATGCTCGATGAAAAGCCTTGGGAGAAAGAGAAGAGGTTGGCGGGGCTTTTAGTGGAGAGGGCAAAGAGGGCTGGAAAAAGTTTGACCCCAGATGGGGCGGGGCTTTTATTGGAGCACTTAGGGATAGATGCGGCACTGCTCGATAGCGAAGTGGATAAGCTGATTTGCTATGTGGGAGATGGGACTCATATCGGCCGCGAAGAGATTATGAAATTAACCCCAATCAGTCGTACGGCCAGTCTTTGGCAGATGGCAGAAGAGGTCGTTTGGGAGGGGCATGAGTTTACAGGGGTGGACTCAAGCTCATTTCCCGTATTAGTGGCGGCGCTTCGCAATCAGTTGCACATAGGACTTGTGCTTGCAACACTCATCGCAGAACAAAGGCCGTCTGATCAGTGGAGCGCATATTTGCCCAAATTGTGGCCTAAAATGTTAGAAAAGCGCAGTTCGCAAGCTGCGCGTTTGGGAAGTGATTATTTTCGCAAAGGGCTAGATCGGTTATTTGATGTCGAGCTTCTTTCTAGAACGGGTTCTACGCAGCTTCGGGCATTATTAGATTCATTTAGGGCCTTGCTTGGGAGAGTGGATGGTAGGTAAACTCTATTTATTGCCGAATCTCTTAGATGAGTCGTTGCCGATTGAGCCTTTTTTACCTGTGAGTGTCGGCGCAGCGGTTTTGCAAATCAATGGGCTGATAGCAGAAAGCGAAAAGATGGGGCGCCGCTATTTACGTCGCTTTTTATCTCATGAAGAGATGGCCAAACGTCCTTTACAGTTACTCAACGAACACACAAGCAATGTGCAAGAGCTGCTCAAGCCGATGTTGCAAGGGGAGGTGTGGGGGCTCATTTCAGATGCAGGGTTGCCTTGTGTGGCGGATCCGGGGGCGCAGTTAGTGTGGCTTGCGCATCAAAAAGGGGTCGCAATACACACTTTTGTAGGACCCTCTTCTCTCATCATGGGGCTGCAACTTTCAGGATTTAGCGGACAGCACTTTTCGTTTCATGGGTATTTGCCAAAAGAGGGGGCGCAATTGGAGCAAAAGCTCAAAGAATTGGAAAAGGCTTCTGGGACGCATATTTGGATCGAAGCGCCGTATCGCTCCGCAAAGATGTTAGCTACCCTATTGCAAGTGCTTCGACCTGAAACAAAGTTATGCGTAGCGGTGCATCTCACAAGCCCTAATGAAAGAGTTATGTCTCGGAGGGTATCGCAATGGAAGGAGCTCTCTTTTCCTCTTGAAAAAGAGCCCGCCGTATTTTTGATTTCTACGGATTGAAGACACCCTCTAATGCACCCGGATGTTTTTAAATTGCCACGGATCGGAGCGGTCTACATCTTCTTCGAAGAGGACCGATCTGCCTTGTAAGGGGGTCCAATCTCCCCAAACTCCAATCACCTCTCCCAAATAGGGGCGGGCGATCTCTAAAGCACGCGTGAAATCTAGATCTTCTGGTTCGACAAGCCCTCTATTCGGGTTTTCTAAAATCCAGATCATGCCAGCGAGTACAGAGGAGGTGACCTGAAGGGATGTGGCATTGTTGTAAGGAGCGAGCTTGCGCGCCTCTTCAATAGATAAGCGCGACCCATACCAATAGACCCCTTTCGGATGGCCCATTAATAAAACGCCTAATTCATCTGCGCCTTTGATGATCTCGTCCATCATGAGTCTTTTGCGCGTTTGGAGTTGTCCGTTTTTGCCGCCGAGCTCATGAACTGAAAGGACGGCATCGTCGCAAGGGTGGTATGCATAGTGGCAAGTGGGACGGTAGTGAGGTTTTGCGCCTTCTGTGACTGTCAAAAAATCGGCAATGGAAATTGCTTCGTTATGGGTGATGAGAAATCCTTGGTAGGCGCCCTCAAGAGGGGTCCAGCTGCGCACGCGAGTCATATAGCCAGGACGGCTTAAGTAGATGGCGGCATCGCATCCAAAGCTGTGGCGGCGCCCATCTCCTGGAAGTTCTTTTTCGTGAGTGCCCCACCCGAGTTCCGCGGGCTGTAGTCCCTCTCCAAAAAAACCATCGATCGACCATGTATTGACAAACTCACCAGGTTCTTTAGCTGTATGAGCCACTTGCGTATCGCGCTCTGAGACGTGGATTGCGCAGATATTTAACGTTTGCGCAAGTTTCGCCCAATCTTGTTTTTGCTGCGGCGGCGCTATAGATACTTGGGTGTCTTTTGCCATGTTTAAAAGGGCTTGTTTTAGGAAGTGAGACACGAGGCCAGGATTGGCCCCATGAGCTAAAACGGCGGTAGGTCCTTTAGGATATTGGGATCTCAGTTGCAGGATCTGTTCTCGCAATCCATAATTGGAGCGATCAGATACGGAAAGTTGTGGATCGGTGTATCCTCCTGCCCAAGGTTCTATGCAAGTATCGATGTAATTGGCCCCTTTTTCTTGACACAGCATGACCAAATCGCGGCTCGATACATTCACTGATGCGTTCACGACAAAGTCGCCTCGATTCATTCTAGACGCAAGGATATGTCGATAATTGTCGGGGGTCAGTGGTTGGATCAGAAATTCCACACCGTATTCTTTTGCCTCTGCCATCCCGCCCTCTTCAGCTGTGAGAATCGTGATTTGCTCTGGCTTGATGTGTAAATGGCGCAAGATTAAGGGCAAAACCCCCCTACCTACGCAACCAAAGCCGATCATGAAAAGGTGATGCTTGAAGTGAAAGTATTTTGTGTGACCTGTCATGGTAACTTGATCCCCGTCCGCTTTTATTGAGCTCCTATAAATATTATGGGGCAGGGCCAATTTATATACAAATAAAGTTCATTTTTGCTTGACGGGAAGATTGGGGGCTGAAATAAGGAGGATTTTAGGGCTTATACACCAATGAGTGCAAAAGTTGGTTTTTCAGCAACGCGAAAGCTTGTGGAATTCGCCTATCGTAAGTGACCCAATATTAAAAATATAGGGTCACTTACGATAGGTAAATCGCGCCGCTTTGGCGCAGCCGAAAATCCAACTTTTGAACTCATTTGTATATAGGAGAAGCGCATGATTGAGCATGGAAAACGGGTTGCTTTAGAGTATACGGTTTTTTTATCGGACGGGACGCAAATCGATAGCAATATTGGAGAGGAGCCTCTTAAGTTTGTGTTAGGATCGCATCAAGTGTTTCCCGCTTTGGAAGAAGCTCTTTTGGGACTAAAGGTGGGAGATGCAAAGCAGATCGTGCTGAGTCCCGAACAAGCGTACGGCCATGTGGTCGCAGATGCATATCGGGAAGTAGAGCTTACTTTAGTACCAGAGTCTTTCCGTTTTGCTGGCGCGGTATTGGGCATTCAAGACCCATCGGGCGGGGTTTATCCAGTGCGCGTTCAAGAAATCAAAGACGACAAGGCGATCTTGGATTTCAATCATCCACTTGCAGGCAAGTCTTTGCGCTTTGAAGTCAAGGTGGTGGATGTGCTCTGACAGAAATGCGCTATTAGCCTGTCTTTAGTTTAAAAGTTCCATCATCGGCGGAGGACAGGCTGTCTACCCTTATCACTTGCGTGTATGGGTAATGCCTCTATATTCCCAACAATCCGTTGTGAGGAAGGTTTCCTCGAACCCAAGCTATTGTTCGCGCGATTTTGAGGGTAATGAGGGTGAAGGCAGCGCCTGACGCAGCGCCAAATTTGGTAGCGTAAGAGGCCGTTTCAAAGAGATAATGATATTTTGCGCGTAATCGCTCTGTAACTTCATCATAACGAGGAGAGGTTGGGCAAATTTTTCTTGAGTCCGGATGCGTTTGATTAGTCGCTAGCGGTGAAGGTGCGGCGGGTGGCAGTGTGGGTGCAGCGGGTGGTGGTGTGGGTGCGGCGGGTGGCTGTGAAGCGCAAGGGGGACAAGGACGCACTGAGGAGTCACTAGCACGCGGCGCAGTTGGTGTTGGATGTTGTGGTGTAATATGCTTTGAGTATGGGTCAAATGGATTAAAAGAGCGCGCTCGACATGGTTGATCCAGTGTTGAAGTTTGGGGGGGGGCAGGACGTGCTGCTGGATGGTCTGCGTTTTGCGAAGCAGGGGGGGGTGCTAGCATCAAGATTGGATGGTCTGCGTTTTGCGAAGCGGGTTGTGGGAATAGAGACATGAGGCTGGCTGCTACATAGCGAATGTTGTATCCTAGAATGCCCCCAGCAATGGCCGATGCGGTGATAATGGCAAGCTCTTTGCGATGTTCTTTTACGAACTCGATAGATCTTTGAATCAATTTTTGGCCCTTCGAGCTGGCTGCTAAGACGGTGGCAGCGCCAAGTCCTGCTGTAATGGGGAGGGAGGCGCTGAGCCCTGCAATCGTTCCTGCAGCGGCAGAGGCAGTGAGAAGGACGAGCTCTTTTCTATAATTTGGGACTCTCTCAATGCCTACTTCTAGCTGAACTGTAGCTGGGGTTGCCAGTGCAATAGTTGCTGCATTTGAATTGGTAGTGGAAGGTTGTTGTGACAATCCATTTACAAGGCCCATAATTACCCATTTTTTTGTTTTATGCAAAAATTATAGCATTATTTTTTTTGTTGTTCAATGTTAATAAATGTCTGTTAGCAATTAAATAATTTCTGTTGCTACAGTATCGTAGAAATAGGTGCCTTGTGTGGTCAGGCGCCATTGGTGAGCACTGTGTTCGAGGAGGCCTTGCCCTTGGAGTTTGGTCAGTGCTTGCATGGTGCTTTCGGGCAGCGCAAAGGTGCGTATATCGACTCCCTCTATGAGGCGCAGCTGTACGGCAAGCAGTTCTTTGACATTTGCTGGATAAGAAAGCGTTTCTGTGAAGTCTATGGGAGATTGGCCCTCTTTTAGGGCGCGTGCATAGCGATGCAAGTTTGCGATATTGCGAAATCGCTCCCCATTCCAGTAGCTGTATGCAGAAGGTCCAAAGCCGAGGAAAGGGCGTGCTGTCCAATAACCGATGTTGTGGCGCGATTGGCGGTCAACTTTTGCAAAAGCGGAGATTTCGTAGCGAGTAAAGCCGCTCTTTTCAAATTTTTTTAATGCGGCATCTAATAATCTAAGGCTTTTAATGCCGCCACAGGGTTGGATTTGTCTTTTATAAAAACTGGTATGGGGTTCGATCACTAAATTGTATAAAGAGATGTGCTGAATGGGTAGGTCATCTAGGGAATCTAGGGTATAGCGCCACCCTTCTTCCGATTGGTCGGGAAGATCGTACATCAAATCGATAGAAATATTTTGAAAGCCTGCCTTGTGGGCATTGTGGATGGCTTGCTTGGCTTTTTCAGCGCAGTGGATCCGTTCTAAAGTTTGTAAAGAGCGATCATCTAATGACTGGACACCGATGCTTAAGCGGTTGACGCCCCATTCGCGTAGTTTGAAAAATGTGCTGTCAGAAGCGTCTTCTGGGTTGGCCTCGACCGTAATTTCACAGTCATTTTCTCGCGGAATCCATTCGAGAAGATCTTTGATGCCGTCGAATAAAATGGGCGTGCCCCCTCCAAAGTAAATCGAGGTGATGGCTTTATTTTCCAGCAGGTGGGATTGGCGCTCCCATTCTAAGTGGAGCGCCTCTAAAAGCTGTGGGTGGTAAAGCGATCGATTGGGGATTACATAAAAGTGGCAATAGGGGCACTTTTTTGTGCAAAAGGGGATGTGAAAGTAGATCGAGCAGGGCTCACCAGCTGTCTGCATCGGGATCTTCTAGGATGCCGCGCTTCCATCGATTGCGATCAGAAAATGGGTCCTCGTCATCCTCTTCTTCAAGAAGTGTGGATTCTCCTTCCTCTGTGCCGCCAGCGCCTTCCGTCTCCTCTTCCGAAATGGTCTCCATATCGTAAGCTTCTGTCTCCATGTCTAGGCCGGCATCTGTCATGTTATCGCCCATATCCATGTCTGGCAGCGTGTGCGGTTCGGCGTAGGCTTGCCGCGCTTGAGATTTTTTTGGAGTGACATACTCTTCCGCATCTCCGCTTTCTTTCATAAAACGGAGGCGCTCTTTTTCTTCATCGATCTTTGTCTTAAGCGAGCGGATCTCCTCTTTGTGCTTGTCGATATCCTTTTTGGGGACAAGGCCGAGGTTCATCCATCGCTCGAGATCATCGAGTTCTGTTTCGAGTTTTTTTAGTCTTTCACTTTTGATGTTCATTTCTGGATTCCCGAACTTTATGTATAAGACCCTTGTACCTTCTGCCATGCGTGTAAAATTATTTTTTTACTCGAAGTGGCAACGCGTTAGAAAAAACGGGTCTGATGTGGATTTTTACTTCAAAAACACTATTTTGCGCAAGTTTTTTTAATGCACAGGATATCTGAGGTGTGCTACTTAAAGGGAGGGAGGAATCATGGCCGAGTTGCCCAGTCACGCATCGCTTGCGAATATGGCTTTGATCGAAGAGCTATATGCCCGTTATCAGCAAAACCCAGAAAGTGTCGATCCTTCTTGGCGCCATTTTTTTGAGGGGATCGATTTTGGAGCGCTCCTTTATCAACAGGGTGCTGTGCAAGGTGCCGATGCATCCCATTTGCGGATTGCTGATTTAGTCTTAGCATACAGGCGGTTTGGGCATTTGCAAGCCCAGTTTAATCCGTTGATTGAGGAAAAACCGTCCGCTTCCGCGCTCAATCTCGAGGCTTTGGGCTTTTTTTCTTCCGAATTGGATCTCTCTTTTCCGACGATGGGTTTTTGTGGAAAGCCTGAGGCGTCGTTACGGGAGCTCATTCAGTCTTTGGAGGCCATTTATTGCGGGCCGATTGGCTTTGAATACATGGATCTGGGTCGGCCCGATTTAGAAAAATGGGTGCAAGATCAGATCGAGCCGCAACTCAATATCCATCTAGAAACACAAGAAAAGCATCTCCTCCTCGAATCGATGAATAAATCGGAGGTGTTTGAGACGTTTTTGCATACGAAATACATGGGGCAGACGCGGTTTTCGCTGGAGGGGGCAGAGACCTTAATTCCCATTTTGGCTGAAATCATCGACTACGGCGCCAATTTAGGCATTGAGGAGTTTTTGATTGGCATGGCGCATCGGGGCCGTTTGAATGTGCTGACGAATATTTTAAATAAGCCTTATGAATTGATTCTTGAAGAGTTTGAAGATGATAC
>JAKAFF010000057.1 GCA_021818045.1 bacterium | reverse complement strand
ATCAACCCTCTCTTCCATCTCATCGAGACATCTTTCATTACTCTGCAGTCTTTTCCACTCCAGTTTTCCTCGACGAAAGTTCACCAACAACCGTAACCGGGAAAAGAACCCATCTTTTTTCGTTTAAAAGAGCAAGGCACTCCGATTCTTTTTCAAAACCAGGAGTGTATTCATGGTCAAACATGCATCAGACGAAAAGCGTTCTGCATGGAAAGAGCGAATTCAGCAGCAACAGGCAAGCAACCTCTCCATCGAAAAATGGTGCCGGCAACATCAAATCCGCCCCCACACTTTCCACTATTGGAAAGAAAAACTCTTCCCTAAACAGTTGCAAAGGTCCAGCTTCGCCGAGTTGAACGTCAAGCGACCCGATGCAATTTCCTTGCAGGCTCAGGGCATTTATACACAAATGAATTCGCATAAGCAGCGACTGCGATCGCAATCTACGTAAACAGCTCTTTATTCTATATGGGCGAGGAGTTTAATGTGCAATCAATTTTTATCTTCTAATCGTTGATAGGGCAATTTAGCTCGGATAAAAGCCTCCAAATTCCTTTGCAAAGCAGGATCTACTTTATTGTCATTCAGAGGATTAGCCATATTGTAAACGTACAAGACATTTGGAATAAAACAATGTCTCTCTGCAGCCATCTCCATCATTGGGAACATGATCGCCTGGTCCCAAGCCATAGGAAAAAACTCCCCCTCGTAGAGAAGATCCTCAAGCCGGATTTTTTTAAATAGCCAAGAATAAAAAGTCCTTAGATGAGACGGGCACCTATACGAGCGAAATTGGTTACAAGAGACGATATCGGGTGGAATCTGCAAGTTCCAATCTGTTGATCCGCTAGGATATTCAATGAGGGTGCCATGCGTTATCCAAATCTCATTCTCATTGTAGATAGCATTGATTTTCTTAAGCACCTGATTGTCAAAAAACCAATCATCACCATCCAAGCTCACAATGATCGCATCATTCTCGCAAAGATTGTGAACAGCGTAGTGGATATTTGCTAAAGCACCCTTTCGTTTAGCGTTACGAATGAGAGTAAAATTGTTTTTGTTCTTATGCAATCTCACTAAATCTTCAACTCTACGCACAGTCCCATCCGTAGATTCATCATCAATATAAATCACACGATAATGAGTATAGTCTTGCTGCAATGCAGACAGGACATTTTTATCGACCCACCGCCCATTATTATATGATGTGATCAAAACAACGATCGACTTTTCTTCCGCAAAAATTAGATATGGAAATAACAATACACAAATCACAATAAGCAACTTCACATTCACTCCCGCATTTTTGCATGGTCTTTGTTAAGAGCTAGCAGCTTCTTGGAGTAAGGGATACTCCAATCCTCTGGGTAACAATAAGAAGGAGACAAAACGACAGTTGGAGGATAATCGATGCAATACCTATTCCAATGACTCTCATCATGCCAAACAGCAATGACGCCGCGACTTGCGTCTTGATCAATTTTCGAGATATTGGTCTTTAGGACATGCAGAAAAGCCTCCCGAGTTCCTCCGTAGAATCCCCCTGCAAAATAACGGCTCCCCTCCTCCGGCCCAATATAGGCACAGGAGTAAGGGTGAGTCTCATAGGAACCTCTCTGACCGACAAAACCTGGATGAAGAGTGGCGACGCGCTCACCCAAGATTTCATCCCCAACAGCATCCACAAAAAGCATGTCTGCATCAATGGCGAAGAGGTAGTCTTGCTCGTCAAACAATTCTCGATGCTTATAGTAAACGTGATAACGATGCATTGTGTCAAATGGCCATCCTAAACGCTCCTGAAATGAGTAAATCGCATGTGGATGGAAAACAGGCTCCTGATCTGTAAAAACGAAATAGGTCACCTTATGATTTTTCAGAAAGCATCTATCCGCTGACTCAAGCAGGGGAGGCACAAACTGAATGTATCGACCTGTAGCAACTACGAGAAGTCCAATATTAGCAGCCTCCCCCAACACAGATAGCAGAGAAAGGACAAGCAAGCGCCAAAACATAATGCAGAGAGACTATCTGACAGTCATATTTTTGTAAATATGCCCGTTCCACCCCGATGACATTTTCACTTTGGATTGACATATATACACAAATGAATTCAAAAGTTGGATTTTCGGCTGCGCCAATGCTCAATCATGACAAGGCAGCAAAAGAAGCCAAAAATCGACAGAAGCTCATTTTGAAGACATCTTCTGAGAACTTTATCAAAAACTACCTACTGATTCCAGTAGACACAACTTGAAAAGTCCGAAACTTGACAAGGAGGCGCCTCAAAATTTTTGCAAATAATCATTCACTCGAGATACATTTTTCGGCAAACAACACCGGTGAACGCACCAGCCCGACGCATATGACCTGTTTTGATCATGGCGCAACAAATCATCCACTCACCGGCACAGCTTTTCATCCAAAAATGCTGATGAACACAAAAAGACAGTCTCTATGCAACACACAACCAATGACATACACCACACCTATTCACAAGAGCAAGTAGACATATTTTTTCATGATACAAACATCACATTAGATAGTGCTTTCGTTGGTGGCAAAGCAGTGAACATGCAAGCACTTGGACAAATAAATGAGATTACTGTTCCATCTTGGTTGGTAATCTCTTCTCAAGTATTTCAGGGGTTCCTCGCAGAAAATGGCCTCACACCACTGATTCAAGAACTCGAGCTGCTATGCCACAATCCACAAGACAACGCCAAACCAATAGAATTGTTTGCAAAAAAATTACGTAAATTAATAATACAAAAACAACTCAATACAGAATTTCACTCAAAACTAAAAAACGCTTACACCAAATTATCCGCATCTCTACAAACAGCTCCCCCAAGCTTTGCAGTAAGAAGCTCTGGAATTATCGAAGATGGCGCCGCATCTTCTTGCGCTGGATTATACGATACTCAACTGAATCAACAAAGCCTCGACCATGTTATACAAAGCCTCAAGTTAGTATGGGCGTCTTCTTTTAACTCTCGCGTGATTCAAGAGCGGATCCGACTCGGGTTACCACAAACTCAATGTGACATGGGTGTAATCATTCAAGAACAGGTCAATGCGCGCACCTCCGGCGTGATCTTAACTCTTGTGCTGAGCAACCATTATCCAGGCATTCAAATCAGTGGAAATTATGGAGTTGGAGAAAGCGTTGTCAGTGGGGAAGTATCGGTTGACGGATGGGTTCTACATCCACAACTGGGATATATTCTAGAAGCAATTAAGGGGAGTAAAAAATCGTGTCATCTTCTTTCTGCGCATGAAGGTATAGAAAAAACAGATCTTCCCATTTCAAAGACAGATGCCTTTGTACTGAATCGACATGAACTGTCAGCACTATTTACTCAAGCCCAGATCATTAAAAATGATTATAACTGTGATGTCGATATCGAATATGCTCTGGACCACCAGGGTCATATTTTTATCCTACAAGCTCGACCCCTTGTCAATGTGCAGTCCGCGAATATTCAGGTTGTAGATGTAAGCGACATGAATGAACTGCACACAATTGGCAAGGGACATTTTTCCGTGGCAGGAGTTACCTCAGGACGTTTGGTCTTTATACGCTCTTTAGAAGAGCTTGAAACCGGCGAAATCGTTCTACATCCTCAAGACATTGCATTGGCCTATGTCACCACGAATGTATGGTCTCAATATCTCGGGCACATTAGGGGCCTAGTGACAAGAGAAGGGTCTCCCACTTCACATCCGATTCTACTAAGCCGCGAAAAACAAATCCCCTGTGTAATTGGAATTGCCGATGATTTTGAACGATTGATTGCTTATTCAGGTCACATCGTGACAATCGATGGGTTTACCAAATGTATTTATGAGGGAGCAATCAAAACAAAAGCCGCGGATCCAGAAGCTTTGTCAAAACAGTTCGAGCCTATATCCATACGGCAGTGGCCTGAACTTGCAGACTCTCTTCCCCACTTATTGCATAATAAAATGGCAGTGCACTCTGAAGGTATTTATTGGAGACGCACCCCTACTTACCCAGTAGTTGGGTTTCAAAGAGAACTAAATCTTCTGCGTTTCGAGCTCGTCCCCATATTACTAAAAAAACCCGACGTAAAGATACTGTCCAATGTAATCGATGGTTATACTTGCTGCGCATTGACCCCTTTTTCTGAATATGTTGCATTATTTGACGGATTCGATACGGAAATGGCTTTGGCATTCAATCAAAACCACAAAGATTGTATTATAACCTTTCTAATTAACGCCGAAACTGCTACGAGAAGTCCGCAAGATTGGCAAGCATATACTGAATCGTATGCACGGTTGCGATCCTATGTGTGGCTTGGAGATGCCTTAAGATCTTATGCACAAAGAAAAGCTGAAGAACTAGGGGCAGAAATCAAACTACCTCTGCTCTATTTCGAGGAGTGCGCTAAGGAAATTCAAGCTACTATCCCTGAGCTTGATACACAAATGCATCAAGAGTTGCGTCAACTTGCGATTCGCTTTCAAGACCTCTTCTCTCAAGAGAGAAGCGATGCTCCTATTCCTGAGGAGCGGTGCACAGAACTTTATCAATGTGTTGCCATGATCGGAAAACAATTTCGATTTGAACACAGAATATCTCTTGATAAAGAGTTAGATTTAAACGTCGTTTATGCAAGATTAAAAAAAGAGGTTGAGGCAGTAATGCAAGGAAAACCTCTATCGACCCATAAAACAACCGATCGAACGCGAGTTCTTTTGCCAGAGATGGATCAATTGAAAAAATGGCTATACGTGGCCATTTGGAACCGCATACTACAGTCTGATTCGCATCACCTAGATGCTCGAGCAAAAGAAATCGTGCGCCCTCAACTGCTTACGCTAGGACAGTTACTCACTAAATCAAAACGCTTCATGTCTGCTCATGACATTTTCGACCATTCTGTAGAGGAAATCGGCAATTTCATAAAAGAGGTTCTGTGAAGCGAAAAGCGCGCGCATTAAGACAAATTCTCTACTCTTCAACAGTGGATTTTGCCCTTGAGGCTCACAATGGCATTTCTGCAAAAATTGTGGAAAAAGCGGGTTTTCCTGTGATTTGGGGATCAGGGCTCACAATTTCGGCTTCCCTTGGACATCGCGATTGTAACGAAATTTCATGGACTAACCTTTGCGATCAAATTGAGTATATGGTCGATGGAACCTCTATTCCCCTCCTTCTCGACGGCGATTCGGGGTTTGGAAATTTTAATAATGTAAGACTCCTCATTCGCAAACTTTGTAAATATGACGTGGGGGGCGTGTGTTTAGAGGACAAACTGTTTCCTAAAACGAACTCTTTTCTGCCCTACCACCAAACCTTGGCTCCAATTGATGAGTTTGTGGGCAAAATTAAGGCCGCCAAAGATACTCAAACAGACGAGGATTTTTGCGTGATAGCACGCATAGAAGCGTTTATTGCAGGCCTGGGGCTAGATGAGGCGATTGCGCGCGCCTATGCATATAAAGAGGCGGGGGCAGATGCCATTATGATTCACTCTAAACAAAGCTCCCTGATAGAAATTCATCAATTTTGTGAAGCATGGGATCATTCTATTCCCTTGGTCATTGCTCCAACAACTTATGCACCCTCTAACCCAGAGGTGTATAAAAAGCTGAACGTTTCACTCATCCTCTGGGCGAACCAACTGCTGCGAGCCTCCATCCAAGCAATGTACCATGCGGCAAAATCTCTTTTCGAAACACAAACTCCTCATGCTATGCACCCTACCATAGCCTCCATGCAAGATATTTTTAACCTGGTAGAGCAAAAAGAACTGGAACAGGCCGAAGAAAAATATGGCACCCACACATCAAGTCCCATATCGTAACCTCATCCTCATTGGATGCGGCCCTCACTATCGCAAAAGGTATCATTCAGTCCTTGAAAGCGAAAACACCACGATTGCTTGGCTGATCGATCTTCAAGATCAAAAAGAGATCATACTCAACTTTTTTAAAGACAAAAAATTAAAACCCGCTAACACCTTATTCCTTGACGAAAGATTTCGAAACTCCCTGTCTCTTAACCTACTCGAGACGATTCTACCCAAGATAGATCTGAGTCAAATCGATGCAGTGTTACTTTGTACCGAACCCAAGGCACGTAAAGCATATGCATTGTGGGCATTGCAACACGAACTGCCGCTTTTTATGGATAAGCCCCCTTGTGCTTTCCCCGCTCTTGAGCAAAAAGATACTCTTTTACTCAGTTATGAAGAGATGGTCCATGCAGCAGAAAAGGCTAAAGTGAATGTTGTCGTTTCATGCGAAAGAAGATGTCATCTTGGCTACCTATGGTTAATGGGCTACTTGCTCCAATTGATCCAAGAAGAAAACAGTTCCATTACTTCTATCAACATCCACTTTGCTAATGGAAATTGGGTGACTCCTCTAGAATATCTTCACCAAGAACAGCACCCCTTCAAATATGGATATGGGCTTTTGCTTCACTCGGGATACCATTATATCGACCTCCTCTCATCCCTTATTGCTCTGAATCAATCAGAAGAGATCGATTACACTTTGAAAACTATTACCACACCACCACAAGATTTATTATCAGAAATGAAAGATAAAACCTCGTGTCGTTTATACCGAAACAACCCGAAGAATCGGGAGTTTGACAAGGAGGTTTCCCAAAACGACACCTCAGATTATGACAGTATTAGATCGTTGGGAGAAACAAGCCTGTTTCTCATTGGCCAAGCCAAAATTCGAAAACGGCTGGGAACCTACTTTGCAATGCAGTTGGAAAACACTTCTGTGTCTCAACGAACCTGCGACGCCCCCTCTTCGGAAGCCAGTTGGAGAATGCGACAAGAACAGGTCATTATTCATGTAGGACATCTGGCCTCCATCCATGTGAGCTGTAATCCATTCAAAAAACTCGATCCGAACAGACATCCTGTTGAAGATTTTAACATAACAATTATGCACAGCCCACTTTTGACACATCGACAACCCATTCTCAAAATGACAAGAGAAGATATTCCCTTGTTGCCTGCCAGTCTCAAAAAAGGCTCCCTTAACCAGCATGCCAGAGAGTGCCAATTAAGGGAATTTCTACACGGAAGAGATGGAAACTCATCCTTACAATCGCATAGATACACCGTACAGCTACTCGATCGGATTTATTCTGAGATCAAAACAATGTCATATCGCACGGACGCGTCAGCGGATATCCATCCTTTGAATGCTCGATAAAATTTGCAATCCATCCAGCAATTCGCCCCAAAGCCAACATACATGTATTCATTTCTCGCGGAGCCCCAAAGAGCTTGTAGAAAATGCAATTAAAAAGATCTGGATTCGGAGTTAGATTTCGCTTTTTGAAAAACTCATCATTAGATACACGCTCTATGAGCTTAATCGCCGCCTCCCTATATGCCGCAATTTCAGGAAAATCGAACGACTCATCAGTCAATATTGCGTACATTTTTTCCACTCTCGGATCCCAACAGTTAAGGATGCGGTTGTATGTTCTTTGCCCAAATCCCATCAACAGTGTCTTGCTGGCAATTTTTTTATCAACGTAAGCGTCTACATTTAAACCACTTCCTAACAACTCCTCATACATCGCAGAGACAAATTGGCTGGCCCCTCCATGGATCATCCCATTGAAGGCTGCCATTCCTGAAGCGACCGCCGTATATACCCAAGTGAATTCAAAAGTTGGTCGCGGAAGCTCCAATTGCTCTGAATTTATCCCTCACGCGGCTTCTCAAGGTTTGACCTAAAATCGACTCCACAGCCACA
>JAKAFF010000056.1 GCA_021818045.1 bacterium | reverse complement strand
GATCTCCTTCCACTGCCTGATAAGCATAGCGGCCTTGTCGACAAGGGAGTGCGCTATCGCAAAAGATGGCTCGATCTCATTACCCATCCCGAATCGCTGGAGCGCTTTCGCAAACGTTCTCGGATCTTGCTTGCCATTCGCAACTATATGGAGCTTAGGGAATTTGAAGAAGTAGAGACCCCTGTTTTACAAAACACATATGGCGGCGCTCAAGCTCGTCCCTTCATGACTCACCTACATGCTCTTAAACAAGATATGTTTTTGCGCATCTCCTTGGAGATCCCCCTCAAAGAGCTCATTGTTGGCGGCATGCAAAAAATTTATGAGATCGGAAAAGTCTTTCGCAATGAAGGGATCGACAAGACCCACAACCCTGAATTCACCATGCTAGAGGCGTATGCTGCTGGCTGGGACTACCGAGACATGATGGAATTTACAGAAGGGCTTTTTGAGGCGGTAGCTCTCGATCTATTTGGAGATACCAAAGTGCGGCTCACTCCGGAGGGAGAAGCGACGGCCCAAGTCATCGATCTCAAAGCCCCCTGGAAACGGATGAGCATGAAAGAGGCGATTCTGACCTATGCACATCTCGATGTAGATCGCATGTCTGTTGAAGAGATGAAGGCGAGACTGCTCAAAGAGACGCACATCGACCCCAAGGGGGTTCATCAAGCGCCGAGAGGGGCGCTCATTTCCATGCTTTTTGAAGAGTTGGCAGAATCTCATCTCATCCAACCTCACCACATCATCGATCACCCAATCGAGACCACACCTCTTTGCAAACCGCACCGCGACCCCTCTTTACGCAAGGAGGGCTTTGTAGAGCGTTTTGAGAGCTTTATTTTAGGCCGCGAGATGTGCAACTCCTACACAGAGCTCAATGATCCGGAGCTACAAAGGGAGCTTCTCGTACAACAGGCCGAGAAAAAAGAACAAGGCGACCAAGAGGCCAATCCTCTCGATGAGGAGTTTATTGAGGCGATTTGTCAGGGCATGCCACCGACAGGCGGTGTAGGTATTGGCATTGACCGGCTGGTCATGCTCTTTACCAATGCCGAGTCAATCCGCGACATTCTCTTCTTTCCTCTCATGCGTCCCGAAGACTAGCAGTCGGGGTGCTGCGCTTGCGCTCCACCCCGACTAAAAAAACAGGTCCTGTTAGGCTTCTTCTGCTCTTGAAGGAGGCTCTGCATAGAAGATGGTTTCTTGATCTCCTGCAGCATCCCTATTGTATCGGTAAACGATCTCGTTTGCCTCTACGATCTGTTCTCTCTTGCTTTCTGGCGCTCGATCTAAAATTTTCGGATTGGCAGTATGAGCCTCCTGGACCGCTACAAAGACCAAACCGGGATGGCTGAATGCGCCTCTAAACCTCGGATCGCGCGGCTCCCGAACGTCGCCATCACCACTAGTCTGAGGGACTCGGGTTATCGAATAACTGAATGCGTCTGCATTGGGTGTGAGTTTGTGAACGTAGCAAAGAACGCCCATAGTTTGCAAAACATGTACTGCCAAGTCATTGGTTGCACTGGCTAAAGTCACCATGGCATTACAGACATCTTCTGGCAAAGGGTGCAAACGGCCATTTGCTGCGGCTTGCCGCTGACAAAGTTGAAAGCCGTCCCGAGTACAAGACACTAGATGAGGGTTTGTAGCAACTGTCGACATAACAAAATACTCCTGTTAAAAGTGAATGGAGCGCGGATTCTATACTATATACACAAATGAATGCAAAAGTTGGTTTTGGGCAACGCGAAAGCTGGCGCTTCAAGCAGCTCAACTTGAACAAGTTGAGCGATGCAAGCGGACTTGAAAGCGATGACAAGCCGACGCGGGCAGAAACCGATTCTTCAGGTTGTTTCGGTACAATGGTATCACTTGCGGCTTTTCTTGAGACGGGCGCCTTGGGGGGTGTCCTCAATGAGATACCCCTGAGATAGGATCTGATCGCGCATCTCGTCGCTTAAGCGCCAATTGCGCTCGCGGCGCGCCTGCTCACGCACCTCAAGCAGCTGCACGAGGGAAGATGGGATCTCTTCTTGCGGGTGCAGGGGCAAAACACCCAATACTTGATCCCACTGTGCAAAAAGACGCAACGCATCTTGCGCCTCCTCTTCTCCAAGTTTTTCCTCATCGCATAAGCTATTGAGTTCGCGAACACAATCAAAGAGGGCCGAAAGCGCCGCAGAAATATTGAGATCATCTGCAAGCGCCTGATTAAAGCGCTCACGAGCTTTATCTAAACAAGCAGAACTCATGTGGTGAGAGCGAATCGCCCTTAATCGAATAAATAGATCTTCCAAACGCTGTAAAGAGGCCCTTGCGCTATCTAATCCTGCTAAAGTGAAATTCAACTGCGTGCGATAGTGCGTAGAGAGAAGAAGATATCTCAGCTGCGCCCCTGTATAGCCCTTTTTCAAAATGTCGCGCAAAGTGAAAAAATTACCCAGGCTTTTCGACATCTTTTTATGATCCACCAGCAAATGCTCCACATGTACCCAATGACGCACAAACCGGTGTCCCGTGCAGCACTCCGATTGGGCAATCTCATTTTCATGATGGGGAAACATGTTATCGACGCCGCCGCAGTGAATATCAATCGTGTGGCCTAAAAGACGCGTTGCCATGGCAGAACATTCGATATGCCATCCGGGTCTGCCAGGCCCAAATGGGCTTTCCCAAAAAATTTGGCCATCTCTTTGCGAATCATACGCTTTCCAAAGGACAAAATCGGCAATGTTATCCTTGTCGTATTCATCTGCCTCATTTTCCCCTGATGCATTCACTTTGAGATCGGTGAGATTCAGGTGAGACAATCTTCCATACTGAGCAAACTTTTGAATCGAAAAATAGACGCTCCCATTTTGGCTTTTATAGGCACACCCATTGCGCATGAGCCCTTCAATCATCTGGATCATTTCTGCAATGTAATCCGTGGCATTGGGATAATGCTCCACTTTCTCGATATTGAGGGCTTGTAAATCTTCAAAAAAGGCTTTGCGAAAGGGCTCTGTATAATCGCGCAGAGAAATCTGCTTTTTGATCGCCCCTCGAATCGTCTTGTCGTCAATATCGGTGATGTTCATCGCCTGCTCCACCTTCAAGCCAAAAAACAGGAGCGTACGACGCAAAAGATCTTCAACTACATAGGTGCGAAAATTGCCAATGTGCGCAAAATCGTAGATTGTAGGTCCGCAAGTGTACATCTTGAGGACAGGGCCCAAAGAGACCACTTCCTCTTTGGTTCGCGTTTCGGTGTTGTAGAGTTTTAACATAAAGCCTGTAGAGATCGATAGTCGGTTTTACCAGCTCCCATCAAGGGAATCTCTTCCACTTTTTTGACAGACGCAATTTTAACAAGATTGCTAAATCCTGCTTGACTTAAGATGTGATTCGCCTCGTCTTTCGTAAAATCGATGGTAATGAACAAGATGAGACGAACATTAGAGCCTTTCTCATCTGCGCATAAGGCAACAGATGCAACGTCTGCAGAAATGCGCTTGGCCTCTAAGAGCGCTTGTATCAGAGTGGTTTCGATGGCACCTAAACTGATCATCTCCGCGCCAATCTTGGTAAAACGCTTGAGGCGGCCCGATAAAATCAAAGAGCCATCGGAATCTACATAGCCTAAATCCCCCGTGCGATACCACTGCTTGCCTTCAATCTCAATGAAAGGAGTGCGCGGATTGCCTAAATATCCACTAAATACGTTCGGACCGCGAACACAAATCTCCCCCTCGGCTCCTTCCGCTCGCAGCTGCAGCGTCTCGGGATGAATCGTACAATGCTCGATGTCCGGCAGAAAACGGCCCACCCCTTTGGGCGGCAAGTGGGGCCGCACTAAGGTCAAAATCGGAGAGCACTCTGTAATGCCGTACCCTTCCAATAAAATCGCTCTCGAGGAGAGCTCGTGCACTCGTTCAAAAAGTTCTTTAGGGGCTTTTTCCGCACCAGAAACAAAATAGCGAACGGAGCGCAGCTGCTCTTTTTTGGCGGCCGCAAAGAGCCCCTTTAGAAAACTTGGAGCGCTGCAAAAGATGGTAATCTTCCAACGCTCAATCCCCTCAGCAAGCGCAAAACTGTCGGTTGGATCGGGGTAAAATGCAATCCGCAATCCACACAAGAAGGCAAATAGTCCCGCCACAGAAAAACCAAATGAGTGAAACGGCGGCAAAATGCCATAGAGCACATCTTCTTTATTCAGTTCGATGCACTGCATGGCCGAGCGTTGGTTGGCAATGATATTTTTATGAGACAGGGGCACGCCTTTAGGCACAGCTTCAGTCCCGCTCGTAAAGAGAATCACACAAGGGTTATTCTCATCGAGTCTGTCCAGGCCCATCGCCCTCACAATGTGCTTTACAGAACATTTCGCTAAAAAAGCGCCATAGAGCTTCCATTTAAGCGTCAACGATCGTCGCACATCTTCCAGCATCACGAATTGCTCTATGCAAGATCCAAAATGCACATTGGCAAGCCGGTCGATAAAGCGCAAAGAACTTACAATGCGCGTAGCACCGCTCAACCGCATCATCTCTTCCAAATAGCGCGGCCCTAAAGTCCAATTGAGCATCACAGGTGTTTTGCCCGCCATTTGCAAAGCTAAAATCGCGAGATAAGCACCAGCAGATGCTGGCAACAACACAGCCACGCGCTCCTCTGGCCAGGTCTTGAATTTCTGTGCCAATACCAGTACGGCAAGCTTGAGCTTTTTGTAAGAAAGAGTCCCCACCATATCATCACCGCACGCCACAAAATCATTTAGGCGCTCGCAAGAGTTGAGAAATGCTTCGGGAATCGTCCTCCCTAAAGGGAGCACTGGAGCTAGACGATGAGGTTCTTTCGGCCATGTGAAAGCGACAGGAATCCGCGTGCGTGTACGCGCTCCTTTTCCCGCCTCCGCCATTGCCATGACGCCTCCGACCGTTTCTAGATCTTCGGGATATAAATCGCCCATGTCGAAATTTTTGGTCAAAAAGGTGATAAACTCAGCAATATTGAGTGAGTCCATCCCCAAATCAAAGGCCAAGTTCTGACTGGGAATCACCTCCAGGTCCGGCTGATCTAAAATGCGCCGAATCTCACTCGTGATCTTGCGAGAAGTTTCCTCAGAGATTCTAGAGCCGTCGTGATTTTCCTCTCGTTTTTTCGGCTTAAACACTTCAGGGAGATCTTGTTTCCAAAAGCTGTAGGAAACAAGCTTCAAAGGCTCACTTGCATGCGGTTGCCCCTGTTCGTCTGGATAGCGATTGTACCACTCCTCTAAATACCGGTTTAGATCAAGCCTTGATACTGACCCTCTGGGAAAATCGACAGGGTTGAGCTCGACCTCTACTAAGATGCGTCTTCTAGGAGCAAAGAAAAGGCCGTTTTTCAGTAAGACTTTAGCTCCATGCCAAAGCGTCTTCTTAAAATTTGGGGAGTGACCGAGTAAAGCCTTGGAAAAACTGCTGCCCCAAAAACCGGTTGTCCGAATTAACACTACATTCAAGTTGGGACATTCGCGCAAAAGTTCGTGGGTAGCCGATGCTCCGCCTAATAGCTCTTTACCTGTCATTTTTAGCTTACCTGCCGGATATAAAATAACGCGCTCCCCTTTTTTGAGACCTGCAGCAAGTTGTTTCATTACTTTTCCTGCCTGCCAGACCTTCAATTCATTGACAGCCGTCTCGAAATTGGGAATTGGCACAGCAGCTACCAGCCGCATCCAAGGCTGTAAAAAAGGATCATTATAGATATACTCCACCGCAAGGGGCCTCATCCGATATTTAGGCCATAGCCATAAAAAATTGACAAAAGGATCCATCAAAGCCGGGTGATTCGGCAAAAAGAGGAGCCCTTCCCCCTGCAATTTCGCTAAAGCAAGGCGATCTAATCCCCTTACCTCAATCCGGTAACGCAGGGAAAGAATCGCTCTTAAAACACGGGTAACCAGAATCCAAAACAGAGTAGACATGGTCTTCATTGTATACCAAACAGCAGAATGCCTTGTATATAAAAAATATCTTTGCTGCGTTATCGGTCGCATGATATATATAGGGTCACTTACGATAGGTAAATTGCGCCGCTTTGGCGCAGCCGAAAATCCAACTTTTGAACTCATTTGTGTATAGTGCATTTCAAGAGCTCTTTGACCTTACGGGTGTCAATCCCTTCGGATTTCCTGGCACCTTTTCTATGATCTCGACTTTGTACAAAGTCCAGAACTGAGTTTTCTTTTGCCTCTAAAAAAAAATAATTGTATACAACCTGATTTGAGTACCCTGGAGGAATCCTATGAAAATACCTGATTCTGGTCATCCAAGTAACCGAGTTTCGCCCACACCCAAAGGCGATGTAGCAATAGATCGCGAGTTGCTCGCCGATGCTGAAGAAATCAACTCTATTTATCCGACTTATCTTAAAGAGACAAATCAAAAAAATGGCCTCTCAGCCACAACTCAAGGCCGCCAAGGAGCCAAGTCCTTACGCAATCGAGTACGTCCAGCCAAAGCAACGCCTGCCGTAAGATCTGCTACTGCAAAAGTTTTTGCACATTTACCGCGCCTTAGAAACGCGTAATAAACTCTGGAATGTAGTCGATATGTGGTGAGCCGTTTTCCATTTTGTAAAACGGCTCGATATCAAGTTTAAGCCCCTGATCAAATTTTACCAAGAGCTCCTCCGCCGTCAGATAATTCATATGCGGATTGCCAGTACGCCCTACGACATTCATGGGAATATTGACCAGTTTGGAGCGCTCGAAATAAAGACCTATCGCCTTGGTTGGTGGATACTCATTAGCCCAGTTGTATTCTAAACTATTAGGTGTTTTATATTTCATCTCAGCAAATGGTTTTTTAAGAGACTCTTTTGCATATAAAGTCATATCTAAAGAGTTTGGAAATCCCCAGTCTGCCTCTCCAAGTTCTAAAGGCCAGGCAAAGACGCCGTTTGCAATGGGCACGCTTGGGGGCAAGGATTGGGGTTGTCCCGTCTGGTAGCAATGATGAATGTGTTTGCCGAAACGCAAATAAAATCCATAAGCCCCGGTCTTTTGCATTTGCTCCATGCAAAACCGCAGATCAACAAAATCTTTGACGATGATGTCGTCGACTGCAAAAAGGATGTATTGGGATGGGGAATCAAAGACAATCTTTATGACATTTGGCTTAAAATCTTTTTTTGCCTCCCCTGACTGCGCGATGAATTGAATTTCGGGGAAAGCATTTTTTAACTGCTCATAGCCAGCGGCAAATTGGGGCGAACTTACCCGATACAGCACTGAGCAGCGCTCGACCCCTGTCATGTAACGCTGGATCGATTCTAAGCAGGCATAAAGTTGTAAGGGGCGATCAAATGAAAAGATGAGTAAATCCGCTTTTTGTGAACCTACAGGTTCAGGGAAGTGGTTTAAGGGCGCATAGACACTTTGAACGGGTGTATTTTGCACAGGTTGCGGCAAAAGGCGATTCGAGAAAGAGAGAATATCTGGCAAATGGGCCACTCGACCCTGCGCCATCTGCGCAATAGGATTAAGGTAAGCCTCTTCTGCCAGTGCAAACCGTCCCTCTTGAGACAGATCCCAAAGCCGGATCTGTTTAAATAAAGCGGCATAAAAGGCCAGCTGCGTCTGATTGCAAATGTCGTATGAGGGATAATCGAGGCCTTGTCCCCAAGTCATCCACACATCGGGGTTTTGGTAATTTCTCTCGCTCTAATTTTCGAAATGAAGGATGTTGCCTTCAAGACTTTCGGTGACACTACCATTGTGATTTCCGGCTTTGATATGTTTGCCTTCGTTCACGGA
>JAKAFF010000055.1 GCA_021818045.1 bacterium | reverse complement strand
CTTGCCAACACTCTACGCCTGGAAGCGGAAGAAGAAAATTATATCCCCTTTTTTAATCGGGGTGGTGACATTTTAACTTTGGATTGACACAACTGCGCACGCTTTTGCCACAAACTGTCTGACCAGTCATTGACTATTATTTTGGGCCTATCCATATAGCGGTATATGTTCCAGTTGATGCTTTTGATGCTTTTTGGTCTATGCGCATGTCGTAAACAATTACCGCCTCCACAACAACAAGAGGTGCCCGTCGATGTCACCGCGTATCAAGTGGTGGCGCAATCGGTCCCCGTCGACTTTGACTTCCTTGGAATTGTACAAAGTGCTCATCAAGTGCAAATTCGCTCCAATGTTTCAGGCACGTTAGAACAAATTGCCTATAAACAAGGAACCTTTGTCCAAAAAGGCGACCTGCTTTTTCAAATCGATGCAAGAGCCTATGAAGATGAGGTAAAAATTGCCCAAGCAAATCTAGCTCAGCAACAAGCAGGTCTTTGGCAAGCTCAAGAAAGTTTGCAACGACTTAAATCCTTGTACGAACAAAGGGCCGCAAGTAAAAAAGACATCGATGATGCAACGGCGCAGTTTTTATCTCAACAAGCAGCTGTTGAGACCTTTAAGGCAAAACTCGACGCCGCGAATTTAGATTTGGCTAGCACCTCTATTACGTCTCCAATTGCAGGCGTCACTTCTTATGCAAATTACAGCGAAGGCACCCTTATATTGTCAGCCTCTAATAATACTTTAACCACTGTGTCGACGCTAAACCCTATCCGAGTGGCGTTAAATATCTCTGAGGTTCTTTTTGCGCGAATGTCGCAAGTTAAAACCTTAAGCAATTGGCAGATACCTGACAATTTTGATTTCGATGTGACGCTCACTTTGAGCGGAGGACAGCCATTTCCTCATAAAGGGAAGGTGAGCTTTATTTCCCCTTTATATAACCAAAATGCAGGAACTTTAGTTGCATTCGCTACATTTGATAATCCAGATTTCCTGTTGAGACCCGGACAATTTGTAAATACAAAAGTCTCTGGAGCCGTTCGTCTGAATACGATTTTGGTCCCTCAAGAGTCGATCATTCAGGGAACAGGCTCTGATTTTGTATTCGTAATTACAGAAGAAAGAAGGGCGGAAATGCGCCCAGTTAGCGTGGGAAATTGGTATAAGGAGTTTTGGATTATCGAATCGGGATTACAGCCAGGCGAACGAGTGGTTGTAGCTGGAGTGAATAAAGTTAAAGACGGAACACTTGTAAAAATCAAGAAACACTCTGAGCACCAAAATATAAAATGATCAGTTTTTTGCTAAAAAGACCGGTTCTTTCCATTGTATTTTCAATCATGATTACTTTAGCGGGGTTTATTTGCTTAAAAAAACTCCCTGTCGAACGATTTCCCAATTTTTCTCCCCCCCAAGTCACCATTAGAGCCATCTATCCAGGTGCGGACGCAGAGGCCATTGCAGCATCTGTCACCAATATCATCGAAGCTGCTATCGCAAATGTAGACAATCTGGTTTATACGGTATCCACTAGTAAATCGCCTGGACAAATGTCGCTAACTGCCTATTTTTCTCCAGGTGCTGATCGCAATAAGGCACTTTATGATATCCAAGGCAAAGTGAACGCGGTCACCTCCCGACTGCCTGAAATAGTCAGAAAAACCGGCATCAGCATCGATAGCTTTTCCCCAGATCTACTTTTAATCATTGGAATACAAGATACTAAAGGCTATTACGACGCCACTTTTTTGACAAATTATGCAAGCGTTCACATGGTGCCAAAATTGCAATCAATCCCAAGTGTCAACACAGCATCTGTTATGAACGCCACCGACTATTCAATGCGGATTTGGCTGCAGCCAGATAGACTCGCTCAGTTTCGACTCTCCCCAACCGACGTTCGCAATGCAATTTTAGAACAAAATGCGACATATAGTGTCGGTCAGTTAGGACAAGAGCCTTCATCTCCACAAACAAAATTGACCATCCCAGTTACAACACCTGGGCAACTAACGGATGCTAAAGAATTCGAAGAGATCATTATTAGAGCAAATACAGATGGTTCAATGATTTATCTTAAAGATATCGCAAACATTGAATTGGGATCTCAAAGTTACGACACCAGCGCAACACTCAATGGTAAAATAGGCACTTTGATCTCAGTCACAAAAATGCCAAACGCAAATGCTCTGCAAACCGCTACCGAAATCCACGCAAAACTCCAGGAACTATCGCGATTTTTTCCTCCAGGAATCGCTTACTCTACTCCGTACGACACTACGAGTTTTATTAAAAACTCAGTTTTAGAAGTTATACGAACTCTTGTAGAAGCCGTGTTATTAGTTTCTTTGGTAATTTTGTGTTTTCTACAAAGTTTTCGCGCAGCTTTTATCCCTATTATCACTATGATTGTTTCGATAATTGGCACAGCAACAGGCCTTTATTTTTTGGGCTATTCAATCAATACATTGACCCTTTTCGGAACTGTTTTAGCAATCGGAATTGTCGTGGATGATGCCATTGTCGTCGTTGAGGGCGTCGACCACAAAATGAAACAATTAAATTTACCGGTTCAAGAGGCGGTCCTTCAAACCATGCACGAAGTGTCGGGACCCATTGTTGCAATTTGCTTTGCTTTAGCAGCTGTCTTTTTCCCCGTTGCCTTTATGTCGGGAATCGTAGGTCAGCTTTACAAACAATTTGCCGTAACCATTGTGATTTCAGTTGTCATTTCAGGATTTGTGGCCATTACTTTAACCCCTGTTCTGACAGCCAAACTTTTGCATACTGTAAAAAAACCCAATCGATTTGCAGTGCGATTCAATGATTTTTTCAGAAAACTTACAAACAAGTATTTGTATATTGTCGACTGGACGTTGCACAACAAACTTTGGGCAGGCGCATGTTGTTTGGCTCTTTTTTGCTCTATCCCGGCCCTCGTTCTTATGCAACAAGCAGGATTTATGCCAGACGAGGATCAAGGAGCGCTCATCATCGTCGCAGAACTGCCAGACGGGGCGAATCTAGCCCGCACGCAAGAGGTCTCCGCGCAAATCGAACAGATTGCCATATCACAGCCAGGGGTTCAAGATGTGGTCACCATCTCCGGAGGCAATGGAGTAAACTCTGGCCTATGCTATGTGCGTTTGAGCGATTGGAGCTTGAGAAAAGCCCCCTCTCTTCAAGCCACTCAAATTTTAAAGACTCTCAACGCAAAATTATCCCAGATTCCTGAAGCCGTAATTTACGTCGCGAATCCTCCTTCAATACCAGGCATCAGCGCAATGGGACTGCTCGAACTTTGGGTACTGAACCAAGGCGCCGCAAGTCCTGAACAACTCAAAGAAGTCGTCGACGAGATCATTGCGAAGGGCAAAAAAACAGGAGACTATTTCTTCTTAGGAACGAATTTTTCTACCGATTCGCTAGGACTTCATTTAACCGTAGATCGCCTGAAGGCTAAGACATTTGGAGTGCAGCTTGACCAATTGTTTTACACACTGCAAATGCTTATGGGATCCATCTACATCAACGATTTTTTACAATTTGGAAAATCTTACAGAGTCATAGCGCAAGCAGACCCTAGTTTTCGCAACTCTGCAGATAGCATCGGCAATTTATTTATCCCCTCGTCAAATGGGGAAATGATCCCATTGAAGTCTTTTGTAACAACAAAATTTGGGCACGTGCAATCCAGAATCACCCATTTTAATGCAGCGCCCGCTGCCCGCATTACTGCCGGCTCGCTTGCCTCTCCAACCACGGCGATTGAAACACTTGAACACATTGCAGACAAGGCTCTTTTACCTGGCATGTCATTTCAGTGGAGCGGACTTGCACTCGAGGCAAAGGCCATCCAAGGATCAGTCATTTTTGCTCTGTTGGGAGGGTTGATAATGCTGTTTTTCATCTTGGCGGCCCTTTACGAGCGGTGGATCCTGCCCCTTTGCGTCTTTTTCGCAATCCCTTTCGGGGTCGTCGGCGCCCTCATAGCTGTGTGGGTCAGAGGCTTGCCCATGGATCTATACTTTCAAATCGGGTTGATTGCCTCCATTGGCATTTCGGCCAAAAACGGAATTTTGATTATCGAGTATGCAAAGCTCAAAAAGACGGCCGGCTCTAGCGTGCTCGATGCCGCTAAAGAAGCGGCAGCTTTACGCTTTCGAGCCATTGTCATGACTTCATTGACGATTATTTTGGCAATGCTTCCTCTTGCAATGAGCTCTGGCGCTGGCGCAGCAAGCAAGCATTCCGTAGGCACGGGAATTTTAGGAGGGATTTTTTTCGCAACTCTACTCTCTTTGATTTTCCTTCCTTTCTTTTTTAGCATCATAGAACGAGAAAAATCATGATGCGAAAGCTTTTTTTCACCCTTTTCTTGGTTTCGTGCAGTGTCAAACCCCATTACTCTCAACCAGAAACAGCAGTCCCCGAGACATATCGGTTCGCCCCCGAAAACATCTCTGAATATGTGAATTTTGCTTGGTGGGAGCAGTTTCAAGATCCGGTGCTTGCAGAATTGATCCGCACGGCTTTAAAGTATAACCAAAATTTGCAAACGGCTACCGCCACAGTCAACCAGTACTACGCCAAATATCAAGTCGCATTTTCTCAACTTTTCCCCCAAATCAATGTCCAAGCAGATGCACAGCGCAATAAATTACCAACAAACACCCCTCCCGTGTACTCCTTTTTTCAACTCTTCGGCAATCTGGCTTACGAACTTGATTTTTGGGGCAAGCTGCGATCTTCCGCTGAGGCGGCCCATGCCAGCTACATGGCACAAGTCAACTCCCGCTTCAATGTGATTTTGTCCATTGTAAGCGCTTTGGCTAAGGGATACATTTTGCTATTGCAATACGATGATCAATTGCGAGTTGCGCAAAAAACATCCCAAAGCTTTTTCGATATGTGGAAAATTGCCAAATTGCGCTTCGAAGCGGGCGTCATCTCTGAGATGGATCTAAAGCAAGCAGAAGCGCAAATGGAAGATGCTCAAGTACTTGTAAAAACTTATGAAGGATTAATCCCCGTGCAAGAGGACTTGATCAGCATCTTGTTGGGAGCTGCTCCTGCTCCGATTCCGCGCGGAAAATCGCTAGCAGAGTTACAGATTCCCGAAAAAATTCCAGCAGGACTGCCCTCAGATCTTCTAGCCAACCGTCCCGACATCTTGCAAGCCGAGCAAAACCTCATCTCCGCAAATGCTCAAATCGGAGTTGCGCGCGCACAATTGCTGCCGCAATTTTTAATTACAGGCCGCGACGGACAAGAGGCGTTGCAACTGCATAATCTCTTGCGCAACTTAAACAATTTTTTCAACTCCCAACTAGAAGTTTTAGAGCCTATTTACACTGGCGGCAGCTTAACCGGACAGTTGCATGAAACAGAGGCTTTCTTTCTCGCTAACCTACATACCTACCAGCAAACTGTGCTAAACGCTTTACAAGAGGTAAGCGACGGATTTATCAACTATCAAACATCTCAAAAAGTGCTAGAAGTGCAAAAAAAAGAAATTAACGCTTTGGAAGAATACGTTCGATTATCAAAACTTAGATATTTCAACGGCCAAACCGATTATCTCACCGTAGAAAACTCACAGCAAACCCTTTTTGCAGTAGAGCTCAGTGCAGAAACTACGCAAGGGACTGTCCTCGCTTCCCTAGTCGATATCTATACAGCTTTAGGACAAGGATGGGACGTGGAAGCAGATTATTGTGAAAAATGCGCAGATCCCTCTCCAGTATGGGAGGCCATTTTCCCATGACAAATCGATCTACTTTTTATACATTCCTCTTATTCTTTTTCATCAGCAGCCTAAGCCTTGGCATTTCATATCCAACTTTCGCTTATGTGACCTATGACCCAAACTCGCTCATTTCCATCAACTTGCACTCCAGCATTGCCAAGGGACTTACATTAGGTTTTCTTTTGGCCTTAGCCCCTGCAGTCTCTTTTTTGACCTGTCCCGCTATTGGAAGACTTGCCGATGAAAAAGGGAAAAAAAAGATCTTGCTTGCCTGTGTTGTTGTTCTTTGTGTAAGCCAGTTGCTAACAGCTCTCTCTTTATATATCGGATCACCAACGATTCTTTTTGTAGCCAGAGCCTTTAACGGCTTAGGTTCAGGAGGTTCTGTCGTTATCAGTTCCATCATTGCCAATATTAGCGAGCCCAAGGAGAAAGCCAAAAATTTTGCATTCCTCTCTGCCGCGAGCAGCCTTGGGCTGATAATAGGCCCGGTCTCTGCAGGAGGGCTTTCTCAAAAAACCATTACGCTTCCATTTCTTGTTGCAGCGCTGATATTGCTCTTCAACTTGCTTCTCATCGCAAGCCTATACAAAGAAGATCGCAGCTCCAAAAGCGAAACGCAATCATTGCGACAAGATATTCAGCTCGTCTTGGGTTGTAAAAAAATTCAGTGGCTGCTCGTTGCGATGCTGCTATTTATGGCCGGGTGGATCATCTATTGGCAATTTATGTCCGTAAACTGGATTACAGAATATGCATTCACTTTGTCTCAAGTGGGCATTTTTTACACTTATGGCGCCATCTGGGCTATACTCAGCTCAGCGATTTTGATTCACCCCTTGTTAGCAAAATTTCAAAGTTTACCCCTAATCACTGCTTCTTGTTTTGCATTAAGCCTTTTGACTATTGTGGTTGTGATCTGGAAAAGTTACCCCTTATTTTGGGTTATTATTCCCTTGCAGCAATTTTGTTTTGCTTTGCTAGGTCCCAGCGCCATTGCATTTTTTTCGAACACATTTCAAAAATCGCAACAAGGCACGGTCATGGGCGTTTTACAATCTATATTTTCGCTGGTTCTGGTGATAGCGCCCCTCTTAGGAGGGATTAGCTTAGCCGCGGGGAATGATTTACACATTACGTTAGGAGCAGGATTAACCTTTTTTTCGAGCCTTCTTTTAGCTTTTAGATATAGAGAAGCGCTAAGACACCCATTGATCCCCAAATAATAGACTTTCGAAAAACGGCTCAAAAGAACCCTAATACCAATCACAATAAATAACTTCATATTTAAGCGCGTAAAAGCGCTTAAGCATGAAGTTATTTATTGCGATTGGTATAAAATCAACAGAAGCTGGGTTTCGAAAGAGGTTCTCTAATCTCGACTTTGTAGCCCCCCTCTCAATTCATTTGTGCCAAAAAATAGTTGCTTGCGCTAAATTGGAATCGTACATCCAAGGAGTGCTATGCGCTATATCGCCCCGTTCATTGCCCTATTGTTTTTAGCAAGTAGTTGTTCTCGCAATAGCAATCAAACATGGGAAGACGTCAAAACAGCAGGACGCTATATGCAAAGAGGAGTTGATACGATCCTTGGCAAAGAATATGAATCGCGCATGCTCACCTCAGACGAAGAATTTTATGGTCCCTACGATGAGGATTTCATCCCTTTAAGCGATGCAGACCTCAAGGGCCAGCTCGCAGCAAGCGATATTGCACTCCCGCAACCACGCGGCATCCCTGGCCAATTTGGCATTCCAAACCTCGACTCTTTTTATACCGCTCCTGATGCTCTGCGCACCCTATTCCGCTCCGTCCACTTCGACACAGACGAACACATCTTGCGCGACAAAAACGAAGTCTCAGCGCTCATGCAACTGGCGACTTACCTCAAGAAAAACCCCAATACATACCTTGTCATTGAAGGGCACTGCGATGAAAGGGCCTCTGCGAGCTATAACCAAGCTCTCGGCATGAGACGCTCCAGCTTTGTCCGTTCCTTTTTAGTAAAAAATGGAGCCGACCTCAACCGCATTTATACCATTTCCCGCGGCAAAGAAAGATC
>JAKAFF010000054.1 GCA_021818045.1 bacterium | reverse complement strand
GCACTTTTGATCAGCTCCTCGTATCACCGCTTATGCCAGGTCAAATTCTGGTGGGAAAGATGGTTCCAGGCATTTTGATTGGCCTTGCTGAGGGGATGGCCATGCTTACGATTGGCGTGCTCATCTTACAAGTGCCCTTTACTGGATCGCTTGTGCTCTATTTTTTTAGTCTGCTCCTTTTTGTCATTTCCGCAAGCGGCATTGGGTTATTTATCTCCTCTCTTTCTATGACACAGCAGCAAGCCATGCTTGGCACGTTTGTCTTTATATTGCCAAGCATCCTCCTCTCAGGCTTTGCAACCCCCATTGAGAACATGCCCAATTGGCTACAACCCGTGACATATTTGAATCCTTTGCGCTATATGCTGATTATATCGAAGGGGATTTTCCTCAAGGCGATGCCCGCCCGGATGGTATTACAGAACATATGGCCCCTCGCCATCATTGCGGCGTTCAACCTCGTGAGTGCGGGATGGTTTTTTAGAAGAAGGCTAGAGTAAATCATGCGTCGATCGTGTGTATTTCTAATACTTGTTTTAGCAGGATGTATGGTGGGGCCCAACTACACTCCACCTGAAAACACCATCCCCGACGTATGGAGCTTTCAATCGGAAACAGAATCGATAGACACCCCACTCATCGCCTGGTGGGAAAGCCTCAATGACGCGCAGCTCAGCCGCTATATCGAGCAAGCGGCCGAAAATAACTACGACCTTCTGACAGCAGAGTCCAACATCTTGCAAGCAAGGGCGATGAGACAAATTACCGCCTCTTCGTTTTATCCACAAATTGGAGCAGACGTCAATGCGACTCGCACCTATTTTAGTAAAAACGGCCCCGTTTTTGCCATAGGTCCAAGTACTGGCAGCGCTCCTGGCACTGTTTCGCAATCGACAGGGCTCCCATTTAATGTGCAAGCGCCTCAAACTCAAAATCTTTATAATGCGCTTTTCGATGCCATTTGGGAAATTGACTTGTTTGGCAAAATTCGGCGCAGTGTGGAGGCGGCTGACGCTTTGATTGGCAGCGCTATTGAAAATCGCAACGATGTGTTAATTACCGTACTTGCAGAAGTGGCTCGCAACTATGTAGATGTAAGGGGTAATCAATCTCTTCAAGCGCTCATTTCTCAAAACATAGAGCTTCTCGAAAAGAAAAAAGTCATTGTCGAAAAGCAATTTGCATGTGGCTATGTAAGTCAGATCGATTATCAAAACCTTTTATCGCAACTTGCTGAAGAAAAATCGCTATTGCCCGATTTAGATGCGCAGATTCATCGGGGGATTTATACCCTTTCCATTTTGACAGGCGCGCTGCCGGAAGCGCTATTGGATGAGATGAAAGGTCCTCAACCACTGCCCCAAACGCCCATGCAAGTGGCCGTTGGCATCCGCTCTGACTTATTACGTCGTCGCCCCGACATTCGGCTCGCTGAGCGCAACCTTGCAGCAGCCACTGCGAATGTGGGGGTAGCTGTGGCCTCTTTTTTTCCAACAATTACTCTTTTTGGGGATGGGGGGTTGCAATCTTTGATGCTCAACAATCTCTTCACCTTGGGCAGCCGCACCTGGGCATTTGGAGGAGATGCGACCATGCCCATCTTTGAAGGGGGAAAAATTGTAGGGCAACTCCATTTAAGCCAAGCTGCCCAAGCCGCTCAAGCTGCAACCTATCAGCAAACCGTTTTAAGCGCGCTTCAGGAAACCGAAAGCGCCCTCATCGCCTATACACAGCAGCTCGACACAACGCAGTTTCTCTTGGAATCGGAAACGGCCAATGCAAACCTCGTTCAACTATCCGACAGCCGCCACCAGGCAGGGTTGATCAATCTCATCAATGTCTTAGATACAAAACGGCAGCTGAACGAGGTGCAGCAGTCAGTGGTTCGCAGCCAGCTGTTGAGTCTCACGAACCTGATCACTTTGTATAAGGCGCTTGGAGGCGGATGGCAAACGGAGGAATCATGAAAAATTATTTGAATTTTAGGAAGGCAGCCCTATTCTGCATTTTTTTGTGCCATTGGCCCTTTGTACACGCCATAGATTACACCTGGACGGGCAGCGCCAGCACAAACTACATCGACGCCGGCAACTGGACGCCAGCAGGGGGTCCCCCTTTAACCACAGACACAGCGATCTTTGATTCCTCCCCCCCAATGGTATATGTCCCATCTATTACCGGCACTGGCAGCGCCGCCACAGGTACTATTAGTATTGCCCCAGATCAAAGTCTCAACTTTAGCAAGAATGGTTTGACCTCCACTTGGAATATTGGCAGTGTGATCTCAACGGGTACTGCCAGCTCTCCAACCAATGCTGCTTTCTCGATCTCATCCCCACTACGTATTATCAATGCAGCAGGGATTGGGTATGGCAATTTCTCTTATGATCTTTCGAATTATGGCACTTTCTACATTAACAATACCGCAACTGGAGAAAGTGGCAATGCAAGCGTGCATATTTCCTCTTCTGCTCCAGCTTCTCAACCAGCACAGTTGTTGACCTACACCTCGTTTACAGTCAGCGATATCAATATGCTTACGAGCGATGCCATCACTTTAGGCGGCATTGTGACACTCTCTAATCAAACGGGCGTGAATTCCAATATTGGTGCAACAATTTTTGATACAACAGGCCTTCAGGGCGGTTTTAATATCAGTGCAGGATCTCTCACCTTGGCCCCTCCGAGGTCGAACACCTTTTCTGGAGGTATTACGGTAAACAGCGGCGCGAGTTTGATTGCTGCGAATGGCTCAGCACTCGGTACGGGTCCTATTGTTTTTCAAGGAGGAACCTTTGCCCCTTCTGCAAGCCTTACAGTATCTCAAACGTGCACGGTCAGTCAAAACGCCACGTTTGATGTTTTGGCAGGCAACACCTTGACTGTCAATACGCTGAATGGGACCGATGGAGTCACGCTTGCAGGCAGTGGAGGCGGGCAAAGTGCGATTAGAACAGTCAATGTTTCCTCTGGCACGTTTACGATCTCTGCAAATCTTGGGGGAAGCAATAGTCTTGCGCTGAATGGTCCTGGCACGCTTGTGCTATCCAATGCAAGTAACAGCTATTCGGGAGGCACTCTCTTAAATAGCGGAGTGCTTTCCATTGCAAGTGCTGGCAATATTGGTGGGGCTGGGACATCTCTTACATTTGCGGGAGGTGGGCTAGAGATCACATCCAATCTGGCTCTGAGCGGTCAGATGTTCATCAATACCAACGCATCTATTGCAACGGGCGCCTCTATTTTAGATTGTACGGGTGCTACGGTGGTAGGCACCAATGGGACAACGCTTTCCAGTACCGGCAACGGTTTGAGTGCCATTGGCACCGTCAACGTTCCGACTGGCACATTCACGATTTCAGCACCTCTTGAAGGATCTGGCAGCTTGACACTAACGGGTGCTGGAGCGCTCATCCTATCCAACACGAGCAATACCTATTCTGGAGGGACTATTCTTTCTGGAGGGACGCTGTTAGTGGCCAACGCAGGAAATATTGGTGGATCCAGTAGCTCCCTCACTTTTGCGGGTGGTAACTTAGAGATCACCTCGAATATTGCGCTCACAGGTCCCGGTCTAATTTCTGCGCAAGCAAGCGGCGCTATTTCTTCCAACCCGGCAAATACATATGCCTTCGACGGCTCTACTGCGACCTTGGTTGGATCGGATGGAGCTGTACTACAAGCTGCGACCAATTGCACCTTTAGCGCGATCCAAGTTCCCTCAGGAACCTTTACTCTCACCGGCAATCTACAAGGCTCCAGTATGACCAAAACAGGAGCTGGCAATCTCGTGATTCCTGGCAACGTCCCCTGGTCTGTGAGCGTATCGGATGGGATTTTTACCCTAAACGGCTCTTTAACCCAAGGGGTAGAAGTGAGTTCTGGGGCCACTTTCGCAGGAACTGGGGCGGTAGGACAAAACGTGACAGTGTATGCGGGCGGTAAAATTGCGCCCGGAAACTCTCCTGGCACTCTATCTGTTGCTGGCAATTTCACCACGAATGGCATATTCCAGGTAGAGATCACTCCTCAAGGTGCCGCATCGCTGTTAGATCTCTCCTCAGGCACAGCAACTCTTGGCGGAAGTCTTTTTGTAATCGCCGATCCAGGAGAATATATCGTCGGAACGGATTATACCATCCTATCTGCCGCCAATATTGCTGGAACCTTCTCTTCTACCAACCTCAAAGGACTCATCCCCGGGATTACTGCATCGCTTGTTTACTCTCCGACAGCGCTGCTCATCCACCTCTCTCCAGGATCATTTAGCCCAGAGCAACTCGCCTCACTCTCTGGCAATAACTACTCTCTGGCATCTTACATAAACACCGTGAACATCGCTTTATTAGAAGACTCCTTTCAACTCTTGGCAGGACTAAATGGCACGGAGCTATCCCAAGCACTAGAAACCCTTAGCCCATCGCGCAGCTCATTTGCCACATATGCGATCGAAACATCTCTGTTATCTTGTTCCAATATACTCAATACCCGCATGACAGCGCAGCGCCCCTCTCTTTTCCCGACACATCAAAGTGCTTTTGCTGCCGACTCGTTACAAGCGGCGGAAGGGGAGGATGTGTTGACGCCGCCCACCTCTGCACGCAAACGCAACCGTTCAATTTGGGCTTTGGGCTTTGGCGATTTTGCTACAAATGCGCCGCAACACCAAAACCCCCGTTTTGATCTCACAACAGCCGGAGCCATGCTGGGGGGCGATTTTGGCACCTCCTCTCAAGAAAGCGCCCATACCTTTGGCGCCGCCATTGCTTATACATACTCTAAGGTCCACGATCACAAGCATTTTGGCCGCGCAGACATCTCTTCTGCCTACCTTTGTCTCTATGGGACGAGGTACTGGTCTGATTGGTTTATGGACGCAGCTTTATGGGGCGGCTATGCCCATGTCAATCAAACTCGAAATATCTTTTTTTCCACTTACAGCGCGCAGGCGCAATCCAATCGCAATTGTTACACTGGTGATGCGCACATTGCGGTGGGCTACGACTTTTCTTGGACAACATCTGAGCGTCGCACAATGATTGAACCCTTCATTGCAATCGATTGGGCTCTTGATTTAGAACCCTCTTTTTCTGAACACGGAGCCTCTCCCTACAACATGCATCTCAAACGCCACTTCTCCTCTCTTTTGCAAACAGAAGTAGGATGCAATGGCTACTGGGTATGGAATGTATCTTGGGGAGAGATCTGGATGAAAGATAAGCTAAGCTATATGAGCCGAGTACCACTGCGAACAGGAGCCCTCAGTGCGAATCTGGTTGGGTTTCCTGGCGCGTTTAGCGTGACCTCTTTCACGCGCAACCTCAATCTTTTTTCTCCCAGTATAGAATTGAACTTCAAGCGCCATAGCGGTCTATACACCCTCCTCAGTTACGATGGACAATTTGGCAGTGGTTGGATGCTCAACGAGGTTGTCATCAGAGTGGGAAAAGTCTTTTAAAGCGGGGCTTGCCCCATCCTCTGATTCAGGCGCAGCTCTATTATCTAGCTCACACGAATATTTAAACTTTGGCTTTGTTAGATGAGATACAAGGTTCGAATTGGCGGAAGAGGTAGGATTCGAACCCACGGACCCCTCACGAGGTCTCCTGTTTTCAAGACAGGTGCAATCGGCCGCTCTGCCACTCTTCCAATAAAGGAGTAGATTCTACCTATTAGAGCCCCTTTTCCTCAAGTAAATTAAGAGATATACTGTACACGGGTAGCTTCTTAAATTTTTTGCGGCCATCATGGCGGCCCATCTTTGGTCGATCACTCGTCGGCCATATTGCGGCAATATGGGCCTCCTCGTGATTAACCAAATCTGGACCACCCTGAGGCCCCCAAAAATTAAGAATCTACCCGCGCACAGTATAGCAGCTTTCGCAAAGCCTCTAACGTCCGCTCACTTACGTGGTGCTCCATCCCCTCGGCATCAATTTTTGCCACCTCCTCAGGCACCCCAATAGAGATTAAAAAGGTGAGCAAAATTCCATGGCGCGCTTTAGATAAGGCCGCCATCTTCTCTCCCACACTCGTCAAATGGATGGGTTTGTGCGGTTCGGTATGAACGTACCCCTTTTGCTGCAGCCTCCGAATCGTCCGAATCACCGTCACGTGAGAGACCCCCAAGTGAGATGCTAAATCACAAGTGCGGGCCTCCCCCTTATTCCGGATGAGATCCGCAATGAGCTCGACGTAATCTTCGGCAATCTCTTGCAGGTGATGCTCTCTTGTGAGCACAAAGGAAACAGCCCGCTCTGTATGGGTCTTCATGCTAATACATTGTACTCAGCCAAGCGATTTCTGACGCTCTTCATTTTTTTGTTTGACTTGTAGCGTTGGCTACATGTAGCATTTGATACATTTAAAATTTTATTCATCTAGGTTTTCCGATGAGCGTGTCTTTGGAGTTAGCGAATGTAAGACGGGTGTCTCGGGATGTGGATGATTTAGTGCGAGAGCTAGCGCAACAAATCGATGCAACAGTAGATGCTCAGGTAGGTCAAATTTGGAAGAGGAGTTTTTCTTTGTGGTTGCAAAGATGGGGGCAAGGGAGTGTCTCTATGCGGATGAGGCAAGTTATTCCATTCGGGGTACTAGGGGCTTTGATGCCTGTGGCGCTTTTGACGGTGGCATCTAGCGTAGTTGTATTGGCGACAGGGGATGTGGCCTCTTCCTTTTCATCGAGCGCTGAAAAACGGGTGACTGCAGCGAATTTGCTGACAAATGCAGGAGCGTTATTTGCTTGCGTGACTGATTTGCCAGCGATTGTGTACGTCATTTACAAGGCATCGCTGGGAAAGGAGCATGCGCGCGCTACATATGAACAGTTGAAGGGCGCTTATCATTTGCGAGTAGATGCGAAGGAGAGTTTGTTGGAGGGAATCGGGCCACTCTCTACTGAAGAGGTGTCTTCCTTACGCGATCTACTATGTGAGTGGTATATGCAGCGCGTACAGAGGTTGGGGATCGATGAATATTATCTCGATTTGGATCCTGCATCTGAATTGGGTAGAGAGATGGTCGCGCACAAAGAGATGTTGGATGCGATGATGCAGCAGGTGCGCGAAAAAACGACTGTTCACGCTTTGTCCAAAGATGTTAGTTGGCAAAGCTTTACTTATTGGAGAAATGATTCCTTGGGGAAACAAATTGCTAAGGGAGTGGGAGCTGGTTTGATTATTTCTACTTGGGCGCTTTCCCTTTTTCTTTTAGCGCAAAACGCAATTTTGTGTGTGAGCGCGCCGATTGAGGATTTGTGGGCTCGCGATGTAAGCCGACAGGTCAATGCAGCATCAGATTTTACTCAGTTGGGGAACTTTTTTTCTTGTTTGACCGCCTTTGGAGCGGCTACCTACGTAGGGGGCGTTGTGGGGGTGATGCCTGCTTATAGGGCGGTGCGGAAAAAGACGATTGAGCAGATATTCGATTCGCACATTCCCGATTTAAGGTCGCTTAGCGCCTCTGCGCGGGGGGCAATGCGTCAGGTGAAAAGGCTGCTTCTTAAAAGTGAGGTCGTTTGAAATACTGCTAGTTCTCCAAAAAAATGGTAGGTTTAGCGTGAACGTCCGCAGCAAGCAGGTTATCACCTGTTTGGGGTTCGGGTTAATAATCTTCGTTTCCCCAATGGAGTGAAAGGAAGCGATCTTCGCCTTGTATCGGATAATGGTTGTCAACCCACATCGATTGCCTATCGTAGAAGAAGTATTGCGTTTTGAGGCGGCCTTTAGTGTTTGTGGTCTGGATGAGGCGGCGGTTGAGATAGTCATTGACAGGGATTGGGTTTTCACGCCTACCTTTTGATGATTCGACATCTCGAAAAGAACTTGAAATTGCCATTCAAACATCTCGATCTTACTGGGATCAGAT
>JAKAFF010000053.1 GCA_021818045.1 bacterium | reverse complement strand
ACGGTCTCATGATTCGATTATTACTGCAAATGGGCGCAGATAAGGAAGCTCGTACCACAAAGGTCGTGGAAGTGACTGTGAAAAAGGATTGGCGCGATTATTGGGGGACCACCGTTTATATTCCCCAAGGCGCGACGCCCCTAGACATTGCGAAGCAATTGGGAAAAAGAGTCGCAGAAAATGTCTTGACGGATGAAGAAGGATTTATATACAAATGAGTTCAAAAGTGGGATTTTCGGCTGCGCCAAAGCGGCGCAATTTGCCTATCGTAAGTGACCCTATATTTTTAATATTGGGTCACTTACGATAGATAAATTCCGCCAGCTTTCGCGTTGCCCAAAACCAACTTTTGAATTCATTTGTGTATAATTGAGCTCACCTGTTTTGTTAGATCTGACCCCGCGGGGGCTTTTCCCCGCCAAAGAGTCTCCGGATGCAGATCCGAGATGTGTAATTATTTCGCAGATCATGCAACAATTGGCACGTCGCGATCCCACGAATAGGATCTCTCAACGAGCCATGCAAGACTATGCAAACGCGCGGTATATTTATCTTGCTCAAGGGCCAAAACTGTCGCTTTTTGAAGCTGCAGAAAAAAGCCTCTCGCTGCAGAGGCAAGGTGTTTCTAAAGACGTAGCCGAGCGGTATTATCACATGCGCTCATCAGAGTGAGTGGGGTCTATTTCTTCGTATTCATGCAGCTTGTTGCGCAGCGTGCGGATGCTAATCCCCAGTAGCTCTGCCGTCTTTGTTCGATTGTTGTGATTTGCCGTTAAAGTCTCTAGGATTAGCTGTTTTTCCATTTCGTGCAGGGTCATGCCGCGATACGATGCCTTGGGCGCTGCAAGAGAGGAATCGAGGTACAGATGATCTGCATCGATCGATGGATCAAAGTCCAAGACGACGCAGCGCTCGATGACATTGGCCAGCTCTCTCACATTGCCTGGCCAAGGATATTGCAGTAACTTTTTTTGCGCCTGAGGGGTGATCTGTTTCAATGGTTTGTGATTTTCTAAACAAAATCGCTCTAAAAACGACTCTGCAAGAGGCAAAATGTCTTCATTTCTTTCTCGAAGCGGCGGTAGATGAATCGGGACTACATTGAGTCGATAAAACAAATCTTCTCGAAAAACTTTGTTCTCAATCGCTTCTTGCATATTGCGATTTGAAGTGGCCAAAAAGCGCACATTCACTTGCAAGGGACGCGTCCCTCCTACCCGTTCAAACTCCAATTCCTGAATAGCGCGTAGCAATTTGGGTTGCAAGCTCAAGGGAATCTCTGTCACCTCGTCGAGCAATAAAGTGCCCTTATCTGCCAGCTCAAAGCGCCCAATTTTACGCATATGCGCGCCTGTAAAGGCCCCTTTTTCATGTCCAAAAAACTCCGATTCCAACAGAGTTTCCGGAATGGCGGCGCAGTTGACCTTGATGAAAGGGAAAGGGGCGCGTGTAGACAGTTCATGAATGGCCCCGGCAATGACCTCTTTACCAGTCCCTGATTCTCCTGTAATGAAAACGCTTGCTTGCGCCTTGGCAATCTTTTCGAGCTGGCTCAAGATTTTTTTCATGGCGGGACTATGGGCAATAAGCCGCGCTCCCTTGGCATTTTCGCGATAAAACCCGTTTTCTTTAACCAATTGCAAATGCTCTTCACACTTGACCAGCAACCCCTCCAAGGCCTCTGGGGAAAAAGGCTTGAGCAAGTAGTGAAATGCTCCAAGCTTCATCGCGTCTACTGCAGACTCAACTGTTCCATGAGCAGAGGCTAAGACCACTAAACACCCGGGATGAAGCGTTTTCACAGCTTTTAGAACATCCAATCCCGTCTTTACGGGCATCTTCACATCGGTTACCACTAAATCAAACGATTCGCTCTCCAATTTTTGAATCGCAAGCGCCCCATTTTCGACTGCCGTGACATCTTTTCCCTGCCGCCTCAATAGATCGGACATAAAACGCAACATCAAAGGCTCATCATCTGCTACAAGTACTTTTTCAATCATAAGCTACCTTTTTAGTGGCAATGTGATTGTAAATGTCGTTCCCACATCTACTTGAGAGCGCACATCGATCGTTCCAAAATGGGCCTGCACAATTTTTTGTGCCTCGACTAACCCAAGTCCATTGCCCATCTTTTTGGTGGTGAAGAAGGGAGAAAAGAGATGCACCAACAGATCTGGAGCGATCCCAACCCCTGTGTCGCTCACATCGATTTGGCATTTGGCCTCTCTTTGGAATAACGAGATCGCTAATTGGCCGCCCCTACTCATGGCCTGGAAAGCATTGAATATCAGATTGAGGAGTGCGGATTTTAACGCTCCCGGATCGACGGGGGCCAGTAAAGGCGTTTCAGGAATGTGCAAGGAGAGCTTGACATTGGCGGGGAACGCCGGGTCTACTTTCACAAACTTGCCCACTTGTCGTAAAAACTCCCCCATATCTACCGTTTGCGGTTGAATTTGGATGGGTTTTGAGTAGTGCAAAATCGCATTGACAATGGTTTCCAAAGACTTCGTGCCCTCGATGATGTAGCTTGCCATCTCCTGCAGCCCTGGATTATGGCTTAAGTCTCTATATAGTAAAGAGGCGTACCCTCTGATGCCTCCCAAAGGATTGCGAATCTCGTGTGCCACAGTTGCTGCGATCTCTCCGAGCTCCTTCATTCTATCATTGCGATTTGCCACCAGCTGCAATCTTTGCTTTTCACTCATGTCTCTTAAGACGACGATCATGCCATGGTACAATTTGGCGCCCTCGTAAATAAACGTCGTAGAGATCTCCATCTCATTGCGATAAATCAGCCTGTGAGCAATCCCGAACTTTAAAGACTCTCGCATCGCAAAGCCAAAAGCATCATCTGCAAAACTATCCCAAAATTTTCTAAATAAGACTCCTTCCGGTTTGACTTTCAATAATTTTTGGGCGGCGCTATTGATCAAACTCACTGTGCCATCTAGGTTTATGAACAAAATGGCATCGGAGATATGGGTTAAAATATTATTCAAGTAATGGGTCAATCGTTGCAATTCGGCCACCTTTAGCCCCAATTCTTGATTGACAGTCTGGAAACGCTCTTGTAACTTAGCATAAGCATTTTTAAGGCGAATTGCCTCTTCAGAGAAAAGGGTAAAAGCGCGAGAAAGGTGCTGCACGCCTTCTTGGACCGACTGGCTATTGAGGGCAAGCTGCGCCGATTCTTGCAGCTGGTGGAGAATCTGATCCGACATGAAGTTCCTTATGCCATGTATTGCCTCTATCAACCGGACTATATGCAAAGTGCCGATATTCTTGCTCGTCCTTCTTGTTGGATGCTCTCGGATGGAGCAATCTGAGAGGGAAAAACTCAGGCGGCTCAATTGCAAGATCGACCCGATTTACCGCAATCACGACGAGGTATTATATCCGATAGCTCCTCCGATTGTGGTTGCCCGCAATCCCTATCCTTGGGAATCGGAGACCAATTTGCCCCGCATTACAAAAGAGTTTTTTCGCTGTAAGGGCAGTCCCCTGAATCCTCCCCACGTAGATACCTCAGGCACTCACCCAGAGCCCATTGCGGATTGTGAGGGATCGACCCGTCATGGCCTTCCGATTATTCATGGCAAAGAAGGCGTTTATCCTGTGCTCATCGATCTTCTCAACTATCTCCAAAAAAAGACGGGCCATCGAGTGATCGTCACATGTGGCCATCGCTGTCCCATTCACAACAGCTACTCGGATCTTAGCAAAGAAAATCGCGTCTCCAAACACCAAATTGGGGCTGAGGTAGATTTTTACGTGCAAGGGATGGAAGATCGCCCGCAAGAAATTGCAGGGCTACTTATGCAATACTACCAAGAAAATGCGCCAAACGACAAAGAAAGTATTGATTTTAAGAGGTTTGAAAAAACGGATCTTGCGATTCAGCCTTGGTTTAACAAAGAAATTTTTATTAAGCTTTATCAAAAAGGGGAAGGAAGAGATTTTGACAATCGGCATCCGCATCCCTATTTGTCGGTGCAGGTGCGTTATGATCGGGAGGGGAAGGAGCGCGTAGTGTATGAGTGGGGGAAAGCGAACAAAGGGTACGCGCGCTCTTGAAGCAAAAAGGGGTGTTTGTTAGAGTATACGCAAATGAATTCAACTTTTGAACTCATTTGTGTATAGAGAGCCTCACATCTGCCGGTGTGGCGAAATTGGTAGACGCGGTAGACTCAAAATCTACTCTTAGCAATAAGGTGCTGGTTCGAGTCCGGTCACCGGCAAAACCAAGGCAGAAGTAGGAATGCAGAAGGCAGAAAGGAGTGAAGTTGCTTCTGCATTTTGCCTTCCTCCTTCTGACTTTCCTTCCAAAGATTTAAGCATCAGAACTAAGGATTTTGCACTTCGCATTATCCGTCTCTATAAGTCTCTTCCTGAGGCGGTAGAGGCGCAAGTGATTGGAAAGCAAATTTTGCGTAGTGGGACCTCTGTAGGTGCTCAATACAGGGAGGCAAAACGCGCGAGATCAGGGGCTGAGGTTACGTCAAAAATGGAAAGCGCGCTGCAAGAGCTTGAAGAGACGGGTATTGGTTAGAGCTTCTGATAGAGGCGTCCATCACGCCTGCTGAAAAACTGAAAGCTCTTTGTCAGGAACAAAACGAGTTATACACAAATGAGTTCAAAAGTTGGATTTTCGGCTGCGCCAAAGCGGCGCAATTTACTTATCGTAAGTCACCCTATATTTTTAATATTGGGTCACTTACGATAGATAAATTCCGCCAGCTTTCGCGTTGCCCAAAACCAACTTTTGAACTCATTTGTGTATAACAGCCATTTTCGTCTCTTCAATTATCAGGGCCAAATCCTCAAGCATAGCTTATAAACCGAGATTTTTTTGAACCGGCTTTCGTGCGCAGGGCTGGCCGAATCGGCATCAAAAAGATTGCGCAATCTCGATCATCCCTTGATGCGATTGATACCGGGAGCCGAATTCTCCTTGATACCGCAGGTCGACAGACGGTGCCTTTGTGTTGTTAGAAACAAAGAGCATGGAAAATTCAAAGACGCCCAAATTTTGAGCTGTCGTGAGCGTTTCCACAGTGAAGGTGCCGGGAGAGCCTAAAAGAAATGCAGTGAGCTTACCTGTATTGAAGGCTTTTTGATAGGCGTAAGAACCTTTTTCGCGCAAAATTAGTTTGCCGCAATCGAAGCGAATGATTTCATGAAAACGCAGTCCGCTTTCCCCTCGGAGAAGAGAGCAAAATCGTCCTTTTTGACCCATGTTAAAATTGCTTGTCCCACTTTCTTGAAATCCTTTTTCCCAATTTGCCACCCAGTCTGCCATGAGGAATGGCTCAATTCCAAACCAGTTGATATCGCCCTGCTTCATCCATAGGTTATCATATCCCACTTCGAAATGGGGGGCTGCTTGCCATCCATGCGTATGCGATTGCGCGGTATTGTCTACGCCTGGGAAGGAGATGCTGCGCTGATTGTTGCAATGATAATAGCCCCCCCATGCTCCAAGATCGAAGTACCACTTGTTGGCGCTCAAAGTTGCATAGGTTGTGAAAAAACCTTGGTTGAGGTTGGCTTGCCCAGCTCCAGTTTCTTCATGGACGTGGGTATAGACATAAGCAGCAGCGCATCCAACGACGTTGTTTTTCAGGCCAGTCCACTCAAAAGCTCCGATAGCACCCCCTAGGCCCATGCTGAAGGCTGGGGTTTGGTGCTGCTCTTTTTCACGGGCGTATTCGCCAAATGGAGCAAGCCATACAGTATAGGGTTGTTGCGGACAGAGAGTTTGGGGTAGTCTACCTGCGGCATCGGCCAGAAGAGCCACGGGATTGGGTGTTTGTGATTGTCGATGAAAGCGTTTTTGGTGTCCATGATCTGCAAGTGCTTGGCTGGCGGCAAGAAGAGCGTTTTGCGATGCGTAGGTCAATAGGGCATTGCGCGTCGGAGCAACTGACATTAGAGCGGGCGGAAGTTCGGCATCGGTGAGCAAAGCCAGCAGTCGGACGGTTGGCAGGGGGGCATTGGCATTGAGATAGTCGGCCACTTTACGGTCGTTGCCGCTTAGACCTGGAGCTCCCATCTGCAAGAGAAGCGCAGCTCCTACGAGCCCTGATGTATCAGCAGCGCTGATGTTCGCCAGTATGACATAAGAGCCATTGTTTACATTGATCGCATAGATTTGCCCTGCGATGTTGTTGACCGTATAAGCTGTTGTGTTATCTATGGCCATACTGGTCAGAGCTGGACCGCCAGAAATAAAAGACACAGGCACAGAAACTCCGGTCGTGAGATCGACCATATAAACTTTTCCGCCATAAGCGCAAGAGACATAGGCCGTCGTATTGTTGGCCAAAGTGATGCCCTGAATTCCTGGAGATCCAATGGGAGATGACGTCACGATTTTCGCTGCGCCGGTTTGGAGATTGACGGCATAGACATTATTGTCATTATAGCCTGTTACATAGGCTGTGGAGTTGTTCCCAACGACGATATCTGTGGGTCCGGGAGTTCCAGGAAGTGTTGTCAAAAGAGCATGAGTTCCTGTGAGCAAATTAACGCTATAGATATCCTGGCTGGTATAGTCCACAACGTAGGCTGTAGAGCTATCGGCTACAGTGATTGCAAAGAGGTCTACAACAGGAAGAGGAGTAGATGTGACACGCTGCCCTGCGCCGGTTTGTAAATTGATGGAGTAAATGTTGCCCTCGCCACCATTGAGGGCATAAGCTGTTGTGCTGTTTAACTGCGCAATATCTGTATAACCTCCAACAGGTCCTGGGCATATGGCTATCTGAGTCGTCGAGCCTGTCTGCCGATCCACAGAATAGATGGCATTCGTTCCGTAGATGCCTGTGTAAAGAGGTCCGTTGGATGAAATCCCATGCATAGATCCTGAACAGAGGGAATAAAGTGCCAATGCACCGAAAAATATACTGAAACGACCTGATAAACAATGTCTCGCCATCGCGCCTTAGCCTCTTCAGAAAAAGAGTAAACTTCCATGTATAATGCCCTTTAAGAAAAATGTCGAGCGTATAAATTAAATTTTTCGCACCCTAATTTCCCGTGCTGTAAAATACCTTCCGATTTTTTTGGAGGGATACGATGGCAGGAAGATTTGAAGGGGTGACCGATACCCAGTGGCTCATGATCGCAGCACTATTACCGACAGATCCTATACAAAGAGGTAAAGGGCATCCTCATACACCCTGGAGACCCGTCTGCAATACAATTTTGTGGGTGCTGATTACCGGATTGAGATGGTGCGATGTTCCTAAGGGTGAACAGTGGGGTTCTCGTTCTGTTGCACACAGATGGCTAGGACGATGGTCGGAAGAGGGCATATTGGACAAGTTACTGCAAGCGTAGCGCTGACAAGTACGGCGGCAAATGGGGATGAACGTCAACAAGTGGCTCACCCTTGCAAAAAGAACCAACAATCGGCCAAAATATAACAATCGATGAAGACACCCTTTAAGCGCTGTTTTGGATCTGGTAAGAACTTCTATGCTGAATATCACGATCAAGAGTGGGGGATTCCTGTTTATGACGATCAGCGTCTATTTGAGTTGCTGATTCTCGAAGGGGCTCAGGCGGGCTTAAGTTGGGAGACGGTACTAAAAAAACGAGAGGCTTATAGGCGTGTCTTTTACCATTTTGATCCTGTTAAAGTGGCTAATATGAGCGATCAAGAGTTAAATCAGCTACTGCAAAATCCGCATTTAATCCGCAATCGATTGAAGATTTTCGCCGCGCGTCGCAATGCGATTGCGTTTTTACAAATTCAACGAGAGTTTGGGTCATTCTCCAATTATGTGTGGGGTTTTGTCGGCCACAAACCGATTGTGAATCGACGAAAGTCTCTCAAAGACATTCCTGCATCTACATCTATCAGCGATGCTTTGTCTAAAGATCTGAAAAAACGGGGAATGACTTTTGTGGGTTCCACCATTATGTACGCTTTCATGCAAGCGGTAGGTCTTGTAGATGATCATTTAGCCGATTGTCCCTGTGCGCAGTCGTATACACAAATGAATTCAAAAGTTAGTTTTGGGCAACGCGAAAGCTAGTGGAATTTATCTATCGTAAGTGACCCAATATTAAAAATATAGGGTCACTTACGATAGGTAAATTACGCCGCTTTGGCGCAGCCGAAAATCCCACTTTTGAACTCATTTGTGTACAGAACAGA
>JAKAFF010000052.1 GCA_021818045.1 bacterium | reverse complement strand
GTGAGATGAAAATCTGCGATAAGAGAAAAAGCATAATCAGAGCTATCCCCATGATTGAGCGGCGCGATAAACACTTCTCCTGAATAGGGAGCAATGACCTCTCCGCGAACAAGAGGTCTTGACTCTGGATGCAAGAAAATTCCGGATCCCAGTTTTCCTGGCAATTTTTTTAAGACAAATTGACTAGGGAGCCCTTCTTGCTCAATCAGGCGCACTTCATGCGCTAAATCTTTGAGCTCCCCCTTTCCCACAGACGGGATCGAGATTTTTTGCGCGCGAATTTGCCTGCGCGCAAAACGGGATAATTCTACAGACAAAAGCTGCCGAGGGAGCCTATACCGAAAATCGACCATAACAGCCCTTCTATCACAACTCCCAATTCAGAGCAATCTGACAAAAAAACGACTTGTTATTTATTAAATAAATAAACTATAATTTAGCAAACCAATAAATAAAATTGTTTATGTCGATAAATTACCTTGCAACAAGAGCTGCTCTTACAAACACAAATCCTTATTATTTGTATGCTCGTTGTCTTAGCGATCCAGCTTCCTCAACAAGCCGGCGAGAGAAAAATGTACGGCGCGTTTTGCATCCATCGATCCGATCGTTTGGCTTATGTGCTTGCGAGAAAGTCACCCCTGCGATGCGCAACTTTTTAGATAATGAGGCGCTACAATTATTGCGACCCATACTACAGGCAAAAACTGGGAGAAGCTTTTGCAATGTTGCCAGTTTAGGTCCAGGAAGGTGCTTTCAAGAAACCGTCATCATTACAAAACTTGCCCGTCTGATTCAAAATATCGGAAATCGTCAGCTTGGCATCCATCTTACGCTCATCGAACAAGATCCCGAGGTGCCGCTTGTGCCATTATTGCAATACTGTGAAGAGGTGTTACCTAACACGACCATCAAAGTATCTCATTGCAGAAGTTTGGAGAGCTATATTGCTGGGGCAAAGAGGAAGCAAGAGCCGCCAGATCTTTTTCTGGGAATCGATCTAAGTGATGACGTTATTGAAGGACGACCTTTGCAACAATATGCTTTAGATCAACTGCGAGCCAATGAACTCATTCGGGAAAGCACTGTGACAGCGATCACCGAATTCGAACTATCAGCTCGCGAGTGTATAAGAGAGGCTATTGTGCAGCGCGGCAACGAAGAGCCCATTGGATTTCTGGAAGAAGATCCATCTCTATGAGAATTGCGTTAAAAAACGCGTGTCGTTTTCAGTGAAAAGTCGGATATCTTTAATATCATTGAGTAGCATCGTCAAGCGCTCTATCCCCATACCCCAAGCAAAACCTGAATATTCTTCTGGGTCGATGTGCCCCATGCGCAGCACATTGGGATGCACCATGCCAGCTCCAAGCACTTCCAGCCAGCCGGTGTGTTTGCAAATGCGACACCCGTCTCCGTTACAGGAGATGCACCGCACATCCACTTCAAGACCTGGTTCGACAAAGGGAAAATAGGATGGCCGATAACGCGTGTGTACTTTTTTCCCTAAAAGTTTTGCCAAAAACTCATCCATCGTGGCCAAAAGATCTGCAAAAGTCACATGCCGATCGATATAAAACCCTTCGATCTGATGAAAAAAAACGTGCGAGCGGGCCGAAATATCCTCATTGCGAAAGCAGCGTCCCGGAGCGATGATCCGGATTGGGGGTTTATGATAGCGCATCGTGTGCACTTGCACATTGCTCGTATGCGTTCTTAGCAACAGCTCTGGCGAGAGATAAAAAGTGTCGAGCATGTCTCTTGCGGGATGGTCAGGGGGGAAGTTGAGACCGCCAAAATTATTGTACTCTGTATCGACGTCAGGACCTAGTTGCACAGAAAATCCCATGCTCACAAAGATCTCTATTGCGTGATTGAGAGCTTGGGTAATTGGATGCAGAGCTCCTTTGCGAATGCGACGGCCGGGCAGAGTAACGTCAATCCACTCCTGCTTCAAGCGCTCATCGAGCTCTTGCGCTTTACAACGCTCTAAGCTGCGCTCGCAATGGAGCACAAACTCCTCTTTGATGTCGTTGATCACTTTGCCGAGGTGAGGGCGCTCTTGAGATGGGCAGTTTTTTAACTCGAGCATCAGGGCTTGAATGGGCCCCTTTTTGCCGAGATACTTGACTTTTAGACTCTCAAAATCTTTCGAATGGGAGGCCTCCTTCAACTCGCTCATAAAATCCGAACGAAGTTGCGCAATCAGATCCTGCAAGGAGGCCATGAAAACTCGTATAAATTTAGGTTACCAAACCCTGTTTTGCAAAACCGGCAATCGCTGTGAATGCTCCAGGATCGCTGATGGCCAAATCGGCAAGCACTTTGCGATTTAATTCGCACCCTGCGCGCTTGAGCCCATCGATCAAACGGCTATAGGAAAGACCGTTGATTTTTGCTGCTACGCCAATTCGGGTAACCCAAAGACTGCGAAAATCGCGCTTGCGCAATTTTCTATGTTCGTAACTAAATGAGAGCGCAGACATCAAAGCGTCTTTGCTCAGCTTGACGTGGTTTTTTCTGTCGCCGTAGAAACCTTTACACCGTTTCAGGAGCTTCTTGTTTCTCTTACGGGCGGCAACCGCATTGGTGACTCTTACCATGGTTTTAAGCTCCTATCATCATTTTAATCATTTTTACTTGTCCCTCATCTACAAGGCGGGACTTCCCTAAGCTGCGTTTGCGCTTAGAGCTTTTTTTCGTCAAAATATGGCGACGTCCTGGACGGGTTCGCTTGAGCTTTCCCTTTCCAGTTACTTTAAATCGGGCTTTCATCGCCTTACGCGTTTTCATTTTAGGCACGGCTAGACTCTCCAGTTTTCTTGCTGCTCTCTTGCGGAGCCTGATTGGGCTTGGACCGCTTTCCGCTTGGCGATAACACCGTTGTCATCGTGCGGCCCAGTAATTTTGGTGGGGCTTCCACCACGGCTATATCGGCCAGATCTTCGCAAAACTGCTGCACCACCTTCTGACCAAGATCCAGGTGCAACATCTCCCTTCCCCGGAACATGATGCTAATGCGCACTTTGTTGCCTTTGAGAAGAAACTCTCTTGCATGCTTCATTTTTGTCTGAAAATCGTGAGTGTCAATGTTCGGTTTCAGTTTAATCTCTTTAACCTTGATGACAACTTGCGCTTTTCGACTCTCTTTTTCTTTCTTTGCTTGAGTGTAAAGAAGTTTACCGTAATCGATAATCTTCGCAACAGGGGGCTTTGCATTCGGGGCGATCTCCACAAGATCCATTCCCATGGACTCCGCCTTTGACAAAGCATCTCGAAAACTCAAGATCCCCAGCTGTTCTCCTTCTTCAGTAACGACTCTGAGTCGATCCGCGCGAATTTCTCTGTTGATTCTCAAGCTTCAACCACCTGTAATTTCTTCTCCAACATAAGAGCTAAAATCCTTTCTACTGCAGCCGTAAAATAAAAATCGACAGCCTTGACTCCCTTCTTTGAGAGTTTTTTAAACTGCACGACGGGCCACTTTCGACCTAGCTCATCTTCGACCACAAACTCCACCCCGCCATCGGCAAAAATAGAGGTATGATCAAAGCCCAAGATAGTAAGTGTTTTTCCAATCAATTGCAAGGAGGAAATGACTTTTGCCTCAGATTGATGAAAAAAACTCACCTGCAAGCCCCCCTCTTGCGGAGCGCCCCAAATGTCTGCCACTTTTTCTCGACTCAGCAAGCGGTGCGTCTCGAATCGGTTCCCATTTTGGGGGCCGCAAATCAGCACCGCCCCCTCAAACCAGTGTTTTTTTAAAAAATCGAGTAGTTTTTGTCGCATCTTCAGCCCCCGCTCAAACCACACTTGCCCCTTCCAAAGTCCTTGCTGCTCCCCTAAAAGGGCAGGCTCCACATACCGATTTACGAGTTTTAAAAATTTGTTTAACTCTTCTTTAGAAAAATGGCACCACCCGATCAAGCGGGTTTTACCCTCCAAAAGAGGCTCTATCTCTATTTTAAAGGCCGCAAGCTGCCCCGTGCTCGTCAAATGAGGCGCAGGGCTTAAATCGTAAAATGAGTCGATTTGCACGAGCTCCACCAGCCCCTCGCCAAGCTCTTCCGCACGATGGCGATGCCCCTCTTTTCTTAACAATGCGTCTGCACTACACGGGACCATTTCCAAGGTTCTAATATGCCTGTTTTCGCGTACAATTTGCCGCATTTTTTCTTCAATGATCTGAACTTGCATTGGATGGGGACAAAAAAATTCGTAGACAAACCCTACGGAAGTATCTCCTCCGCCTAACAGCTCTACATTGGGATATAATTCACAGACTGCCGCAGCAGCGATTTCTGCTGCCGTGCGGCGTAAAATTGACAAATCCAAAATTACACTTCATAAGGTGTTGGGATGTAGCTGACTCGAACAGCTGACCTCTACGATGTCAACGTAGCGCTCTAACCAACTGAGCTAACACCCCATCATTTCGGAGCAAGATTGTACTTGATCCGACTATTCTCGGCAAGCCTACCGCATGGATCCCAAAGCAGAGCGAACTGATTGACAAACCTGTCGCAGGGTTTCTCCTATTATAGGCAATTTAGAAAACACTACTACCGGCTCTGTTGGCTCTTCACGGCATATCGCAAATGTGTGTGCACCAGCAATAGTAATCTCAGACTCTCCGTCTTTATCTGCGATCTGACTTAGTGTAAAAGGCTCTCTTAAGTTAAGGGGATCTTCTCCGAGCAAAAACGCCTTGACCCTACCAAAAACCCCGGGGTGTTTGCCAGCTGCTGCCATGATAACGTCAAATGATCCTAAGTTTGCCATTGAAGAAGTACTCCACCTAGGTTCAGTAGATGCAAAGCCAGAGAAAGCTCCAGCCGCTACAAGGTCCGTCTTCTGAGCTAACACATTGAGATCGCCAATCTCACCTCTTGGCTCCGCACTCATGGCACTCGCTCCTGACAGTCCCAACGCTACTGTCGCAAGAGCTGCCATCGTTTTAGTTAAAGGACTCATAATCTTGCCTCCTATTTTTTTTAATCAAACATTCTAAATAAGGCCTTTTTTCTCGTCAAAATGTTTTGTTTTTAATAGTAGATCGCTACAATGAAAGGATGGAAAAGGCGCATGCACCACATATTTTACTCGCACAAGCATATTGGAAAAATCATCTCACTCCCAAAGACATCGCGATTGATGCAACATGCGGCAATGGACACGACACGCAAGTTTTGAGTGAACTTTGCCACGTCATAGGGATAGACATTCAATCCGATGCGATTGCAAAAACAAGCATCCGCGCTCCCAAGGCGCTGCTACATCGCATGTCGCATGCGGACTTAGATCGGATCCCCCTCCCCTATGCCCCAAGGCTTGTCGTCTATAATCTCGGCTATTTACCCGGAGGAGACAAGGCTTTGACAACACAAACCATCTCTACTTTACTGAGTGTGCAAAAAGCGCTGCATGTTTTAGCGCCTGACGGAGCTTTGTCCATTACCTGTTATCCAGGACATGACGAGGGATTCAAGGAGGAAATCGCTTTACTCCAGTGGGCAGAAAGTCTTCCTTCTACTCGCTTTATCGTGTGTTATCACAAATGGATCAATCGCCCGAAAGCTCCCTCTTTAATTTGGATCGAATTGCGTCCATGATGTAAAAACTGCCGGCCACCACCCCTTCTTGAGGGATGATCTCTTGAGCATTGGGAAAACGGACAAGCTTTGGATGATCCGTCTTCAAAAACACAATTTCCGACGCCACTTGCACAATGTGATCTATGCACAGCTTCCAGTCTTTGTCTTTAGAGAAGGCGAGATAAAAAGGGAACTTTTTACCAGGAAAGTGCATCTCGAGCGCCAGTCTTAATCGCTCAAAAGCTGAAGGGTTGTGAGCTACATCGAAAATCACATTTCCTACCTGTTCAAAGCGGCACGGAGGGCGCTCTTGCAAGCCTTGCTCGCTATGAATGCCAAGAAAAGCTAAAGCAGCTCTGGCAATGGCCCTATTTTCGTCATCATAAAAAAGTTCCCTTGTCACAGCTTTTGCACTTGGGAAAAAGGGAACAGCTGTTGGACCTACTACAAGCGGGACGTTTGATTTGATAATGCCCCCCTTTTCAAAAGCAATTTGCTCTAATGTGTTTCCCAAGAGCTCTTTGTGATCATAGCCAATAGAGGTGATGATTGCCACCTCAGGGCGGATCACATTCGTCGCATCTAACCTGCCGCCAAGTCCCACTTCGATCACTGCAAAATCCACTTTTTCTCGGGCAAAATAAGAGAAGGCCAGCAAGGTTAAGACATCAAAAAACGACAGCGCTCGGTCAAAGACCTCTGCAATGATCTCTTCGGCCACAGCGTCTGGAATCATTTGGCCGTTGATTTGAATGCGCTCTCTGTAGGTAGTGATGTGCGGCGATGTAAAAACGCCTACCTTATATCCAAGGTGTTGCAAAACTGCACCGATCTTCACTGTGACAGAACCTTTGCCATTGGTTCCTCCGACGTGAATCGAGCGAAAGTGGCGGTGGAGAAACCCTAAGCGCTCATCCGCTTGTCGAAAAGTTGTAAAAGTTTGACCCCTGCGACCCGGCAGGGTAAAAAGCTTTTCCGACCATTTCATCGGGGAGCACATAGCAAAGAGAAGGTGTTTTCATTGACCCAAGAAGAGCCCAGCGCAACGTGGGGCCGCAATATTCCATGATAATCAGATCCGCCCGTAATCATCCATCCTCGCTCTTTGGCAATTTGGATCCATGGCAGCTCTAGTTCTTTGGCAAGGTGAGCATAGTAACACTCTAAGCCATCCAAAGGCAGATCCAATACTTTGCGTAAAAGCGCCCCTTTTTTGATAAAGTGTGGATGAGCGAGCACTGCTCTGCCCTTTGCCTTTTGGATCTGGTCGATCACCTCTCGCGGATGATATTTAATGCCTGACGCATAACAAGAGGCCCCCTCCCCCAAAAAACGATCAAAAGCCTCTTTGATTGAGCGGACATACTTTTTTTGTACCATGAGCTGAGCGATGTGAGGGCGCCCAATCGTCCTGTGCGTTGCTGCTTGCAGTAGCTCCTCTTCCCGAATCCCCATGCCCCGCAGCGCAAGCTTTTGTAAAATCGCTCGATTTCTTGCCGAGCGCCTCGTTTGCATAGAGCACAAAAACTGCTTGAAAGAAGAGTCGTGTAAATCGATCCCATATCCCAAAATATGAATCGAGTGGTCGTCTAATTCCGAAGAAACTTCAATGCCGCTTAATAACCGAAGAGAAAGCTCGCCTGCTTTTGCAAAGAGCTGCGGGGTATAAGCATCGATCGAGTCATGATCCGTAATAGACAGCCCCTGTAACCCCGCCTGCTTTGCAAGTTCCAGTACAGTCGAAGGTGAATCCGAACCGTCCGAACAAATTGTGTGGCAATGTAAATCAGCGCGAAATTGCGTCACCATGGTCCATCACACGAATCTCAGGCTCCAAATGGATGCCAGTTTGCTCCAAAACTTTTTGTTGAACAAGCGCAATCAACGCCAACACATCAGATGCACGCGCCCCCCCTGTGTTGATGATAAAATTGGCGTGCTTTTCAGACACTTTTGCAAAGCCCACTGTTGCCCCCTTCAACCCACAACGATCAATGAGCGCTCCAGCCGATTGACCTGGAGGATTGCGAAACACACACCCAGCGCTTTTTTCTTGCAAAGGCTGCGTATGCATCCGGCGATCAATAATTTGCAGTTGCAGTGCGCGAGCGGTCTGCTTGGGCGTTAAATTAAAGGTGGCAGCTAGAATCACTCCGCCCATTTTTTGAAACGGGGAGGTCCTATATGAAAATTGCAAATCTTTTCGCTGCAATATCTCCCTTTTTTGGTCATAATACACAACCGACTGTAGCGTATCGCACGTCTCTTGCCCGTTTGCTCCCGCGTTCATAAAAATGGCGCCGCCAACACTTGCTGGAATCCCAGAGGCAAATTCCAATCCAGAAAGGCCTTTGCGAGCGCTTTGCACTCCAAGCAAAGAAAAGCTATAGCCAGAGCCAACGGATACCTGCGTCTCTTGCCAAGTGCAAAAATCGATCTTGTTGAGAATGACCAGGCCATCAAAGCCTTTCTCACTAAACAAGCAATTCGACCCCTTGCCAAGAATCCATTTTGGAATATTTATGGACACAGCTGCCTCCATCTCTTCCACAGAAGAGACCTCGACAAAAAAGCGAATCGGACCTCCGATTCCAAATGTAGAAAATTCAGACAGAAACC
>JAKAFF010000051.1 GCA_021818045.1 bacterium | reverse complement strand
ATCGTAAGTGACCCAATATTAAAAATATAGGGTCACTTACGATAGGTAAATTGCGCCGCTTTGGCGCAGCCGAAAATCCAACTTTTGAACTCATTTGTGTATAAACAGGTGCTCCCTTTATTTGCCCATTACATGCAGGAAATGGGGGGCTCTTGTGGAAATAGACAAACAGCCCTTGATTTAGGATGCGGCAGCGGAGAAATTAGCGCCCTTTTGCTGCAGGCAAATTGGAGGGTGAAATCAGTAGATTTCTCTAGGGCTGCAATCGATGTTTTGCAAGAGACGGTTGCGCGACGGGTTGCGCAAATGCCGCCGGATTCATTGTGTGTAGAATGTACATCAATCGAAAACTATTCTGATGATACGCCACGTGATCTGGTTGTAGCAGCAGACGTATTGCCCTATCTAGATCCACAGAAATTTAGAGATACGTGGCAAAAAATCACTTCTTTGGTCAAGCCTGGAGGCTATTTTATCGGTACGTTTTTTCGAGCAGATGGCCAACCTGATATGGCACTAAATCTGATGGCAGAATGTGGAGCATGGTTTTTACCTGATCGGAGGATGGTAAGAGTGTTATTAGACACTTCTGGGTTTGATGTGAAGCGTTGTGTGTTCAGAAAAGATGATGAGGATTCATCGATTGCAATATGCGTGCAGTTTATAGCGCAAAAAAGAATGCCTGCTGCTGAATAGCTGTTACGGACATGCTGCACTTTCTGGACAGGACTGCACAGATGTAATAGAGCCCGATGTGTTGATCATGCCAACATTGACTGCGCTCACATTGCAGGGACTTAAATTAAAGGCGCCGCTTCCCGGATTTGTAAAAGAATAGCTCGGATCTGTATCGCTTTGATTGCCAGTGAAATCTAAACAAATAGATGGGTTTGCAGAAGTAAATACGCCAACACTAATACCTGGACTTACATTATTTGATAGGATGTTGTCTGCGATTGTAGCAGTACAATTGACGTAAGTGTCTATACTGATACCAGACGCCGCATTGGATTGACTGTTTTGGCAATTGCTAATCTTATTTCCCACAATGCTCGCAGTCATGTTCGTGAATTCGTTGGAATAACAAAGTATTCCAGATCCTTGACATCCAGAAATGACATTGTTTTCCGCTGTAAAATTCAAAGATGCACTCCCTTGAGATATAGCAATGGCGCTTTGACCATTGCTAATATTAGTAATAGTATTGTTGTTTGCTGTGATGTTGGCGTTTTGAAAGGAGGTGCTGCCTACAGTGGCAATGCCATTATCACTAAGTCCTGTCAAGGTGTTCTTTGTTGCATTTAACGTGAAGTTACTGGATGTGCTTGCAAAAACTAGAGCAGATCCTCCGTTATTAGATATTTTGTTTTGAGATGCTGTGATCTCAAATGTTGTGAATGCTCCTGAGGTGTGCACATAAAAGGAGTTCGATGTGTTATTGGAGAATGTATTGTTGGTCAATGCTACTGAACTATTGCCACAAGTCCCACTTGGAATGATCACAAAACTCGATCCTAAAACTCCCAAAGATCCAGTTCCATTGTTCGTGATCGTATTGTTGAGCGCGTTAATATTGGCGCTAACAACGCTATTCAGATTCCATCGCACACTGCCAGTTGTGTTATTGTTAAAAATGTTGTTGGAAATATAAGTTGAAATGTCATTGTTATTAGCTGTAATTATCACTGGCATGTTAGAGACGGAAGTTTGATTTTCAAATGTATTGTTCGCGCAGATAATAGTAGACGTGCCGTTAAGCGTGAAAGAGACCCCATTGACGTTATTCACAAATTGGTTGTTCGTTAAGGTGATGGAAGCATTATCAGTAAAAGTCGTTTCGATGGCAAAGGTTGCGGCAGCTTCAATTGTACAAAGAGATACTTCTAAATTTTGGGGATTTGTCCCATAGATGGCATCGTTCAAAGCGGATGTAATGGTAAAGCCGCTGATCGCATTATTGGTCGCAAGAGTGATGACATTGCCAGCTGTTGAGAGGTCGGTATTTGTGATAATAGGGGAGGTAGTGCTCTGTGCTGGGATAGAGATGGTTCCTTGAGTGGTTTGTATCGAATGGCTGACGCCTGAGCCCCAAAATTTTTGGTTCGCTTGTAGGGAGATTCCAGCATCCATTCCTGTTGTGGTCCCGTTGCCGGGAAATACGTAAATGATGTCGTTTGGAGAGGAGTTGCTTTGCACTTGCGTCAAGCTGTGATAAGGGCTTTCGTAGGTGCCATTTGAATTGCTTGTGTTATTCACAAATACAAAGAAATAGGGAAGTCCAGTAGCAGGATCTGTAGCGAGGGTATTTTTTCTGATGTGATCGATGACGATAATTTCTTGTCTGTCCACCGGTTGTAAGCTGCGGCAATTGAGCATATTTGCCACTTTGCAGCTATGCCCAGGCTCTTTGACTTTTGATTTTGGGCCAAAGGAAAAGCTTAAGGCCACTTGCCCTTGAAATTTGTTGTGGAATGTTCTGTCATACGAATCGCTGATTTCGATGGTTAAAATGTCTTTGAAGGTGCCCGCAAGTCTTGCTTTTCCTCCCCAGGTGGCGGGAGCTTTTTCTCCTACAAAGTAGTAAGGGCCTGCCGCTGCATAAAAATCTAACCATGCGGATTTGCCGAAGTGAAAGCCGCATTCTGCATCAGCGCCCTTCATTGCAGATTGAAATTTTTGCGATACAAGCATGTAATTGCCGGTAAAGCTTTTAAAGAGAGGATCATAAGGAGAACTTATTTTTGCGCCCACAGGCAAGTAGCCATTGATGCGAAAATCCAACAGCTGGCCAAGTGTTTCAAAGCCTATCCCGATTTGGTTGGAGTGTAGATGGCCTGCATTTCTGTAGTCGTAGTAAGCGTTTATGCCGTAAACGCGGTTGTCCCAGAGAGTTCTAAGTCCTATGCCAGCGTTCGCGGCCCATTTTCCGTTATCAAAAACGTGGCCTCTGATATCACAAAACGGAGTGACTTTCCACCAGCTTGGATCAGACGCGAGAAATGCTGCGAAAGTTGTATAGCCATCGTCGTAGCCGATGCCGCCACTTTCAATATGGCGGATACTTGCTCGATAGTGTTGTTTGCCATCGGGACAAGACTCGCATTCTTTAGGACAGGCTGCAAAGCAGCTGAGGGAACAAAGGGCTAAAAAAATAACATGGCGCAGCATGTGCTCCATACTACGAGGTCAATGTTTTTTTGTAAGTAGACTTTGTTCAATTTGGCCCATTAACAGCGCGTCCGCAAGTACAAGCGCTGTCATCGCCTCAATGATGGGAACTGCACGAATGGCAACGCATGGGTCATGTCTTGCTGTTTCGGGAAGTTGAAAGGTGGCTTTCTCTTTTTGCAAGTTGAGTGTTGCTTGGGGTTTTTTAATGCTCGAGGTGGGTTTAAATGCGACTTTGAAAAAGAGGGGAGAGCCGGTGGAAATGCCTCCCAAGGTGCCGCCTGCAAAGTTTGTAGCGGTATGGACGCGTCCTTGACGATCGATCTCAAAGGCGTCGTTGTGTTCGGAGCCTTTCATACGGGCAGCTGCAAAGCCTGAGCCAATTTCAAAGCCTTTGGTCGCAGGCAAAGAGAGCATTGCGCAAGCAAGCATCGCTTCTAATTTGCAATAAACTGGGTCTCCAAGTCCGACGGGTACGTGAGCAAGTCCCGCAAGAATGCCCCCTAACGAATCATTTTCTTGTTGAGTTTGACCGATTTTTTCCATGATTTTTTCTGCAGCTGTTGCATCGGGACAAAAGATGGGGCTTGAGTGGGTCTTTTCTCGGATTGCATGTAGGTTGGATAGATCGGGCATTTGGATGCAGATGCCTCCAATTTCGAAGACAAAGGAGAGACACTCAATGTTGAAGCGTGCAAGGAGCTTTTTGGCAACAGCGCCCGCTGCCACGCGCGCAGCGGTTTCTCTTGCGGAGGCCCTGCCCCCGCCTCGGTAATCGAAGATGCCATATTTTTCTAGGTAGGTGAAGTTGGCGTGTCCCGGGCGGTAGAGGTCTTTGATGGCCTCATATTGGGTGCTGTCCGCATCTTTATTGCGAATGAAGATGGCTATGGGGGCGCCTGTCGTTTTTCCGTCAAAAAGACCTGATAAAATTTCGGCGGTGTCTTGTTCTTGGCGGGGAGAGGTGTAGATGGTTTTCCCAGGCGCGCGAAATGCAAGTTGTTCGTTAATGTCTTGCTCGGAGAGAGACAATCCTGCAGGACAGCCGTCGATGATGACTCCAATGCCAGGTCCATGCGATTCTCCAAACGTGGTGATGCGAAATATTTGTCCAAAAAAGTTAGAGGCCATGTATAGATCCTTTGATTTGCAAAGCGATGTCTGTTGCAGATCGCAGGCCTAGATCGATGACTTCATCTGCGTAATTTAAATAAAGGGGCAAACGAAAATCGTACAATTTTTTGGCGTCTTTGAGGTTTTTAAAAAGCGGTCTGGAATCGTCTCCCTCTAGGCGTTTGGCGATTTGCTCAAATGGCGTATGTAAGAAGATCACGCGGCTCATTTGCTTTTTGAAGTACTCTAAAATGATTTTGTTGAGCACGACTCCACCGCCAGTAGAGATGATTAAATCCTGTTTCAAGGCGTATTCTTTTGCGATGGCAATCTCCGTTTCGCGCAGGAGGATTTCGCCTCCAAGGGCAAATACCTCATGCATGCTGCGGGTCTTTGTCTTTTGATAGACGAGTTGATCCATCTCCATCCAAGCAATGCCGAGTTGCTCGCTTAATGCCTTGGCAACTGCGGATTTGCCAGATCCCATAAAGCCAATGAGTACAATCTTCACTTGAGTCCCTTTAAAGTGTTCCAAAAATTCGGAAATGTCTTAGAGGGTGTCTACAAAGTGAGGTTCTGTCGATTTTTCGGTTCTTTTGAGCCGACTTTTCGGTTCAAATCTTGGGGGGCAATATCGACAGAAAGTTATAGCCCCCCCCAAGGTTGAATCCGAAAATCGGCCAAAATAATCCAAAAATTCGACGAACCCTCACTTTGTAGATACCCTCTTATTTAGCACAAAAGATGACGTGGCACGGTCCAGTCCCCAGATGGTTTTGTCAACAATCTCGGTGGGAAATTATGGATTATGTGGACGCTTTCTGGATGCTGGTTCAGGTATGCAACAGCTTGGTCTGGGGTGACGCAAGAGGGAGGGAGATCGAAATGTATATGTGTGTCGCGTAGCTGTTTGATTGCCCATCGGAGACAATCGTACAGGCGATCTTCTGAGGTTTTAGCCGTTCCCAGCAGTAGAGCGCCGATCGTTACACAGATAAAGCCAGGTAGCCCTAAGGCGCCGACTGCGCTTGCAAGTCCAGCAAGAGGTGGTAACAATGTTGCGCTGACTTCTCTTGCATTTATAGCTGCTTGCGCACCACGAACAAAAGGAACTTTTTCATAGCGCCGGATTATATACTCCATCTCGAGCACGGCGTTCTTTAAGACGCTCCATGTGGGCCCATGTACGGCATCATTTACTCGTTTTGTCAAGATCTCTACTCTTCCTAACCCAGGCTTCTCTCCCTTATTTATGAGATGCGCATATCTCAAGAATGAATATCCATGTTCTATGCCTTCATAGGCAATCAGGGCGTGTCCAGTAGAACTCTCTTGTTGTTTCACTTTGGAGCATTTTTGCGGTGAACTGATTAATGTGACGGCCCAAAGATCTTCCGTTAAAGGAATGTTCGGGGTGTAGATGCTTTGGTTTCTCAACACTTTAAGGGCAATAGATGCGATACGGCCTGTTGCATCGAGATCTGCTATGGCTTGAGATCCATCGGCATATAGTTTAGTTGACTGCTCTAACCAAAGAACTCGTTGCAAACATTGTCCAACCGCACCATCTATTGGTGCATTGAGGGATGTCGTAGTCGCATCAACTGCATTAAAAATGCCCCATTTCGCCCCAATAATCTCTTGTGTGTCCAGATCTTCTCTGCCGAATAAGGCCACAGTATAATCGAGAGGTCTTTCGTCTTCCGATGAGTGCGCTTGCGATATAAAAACTGGTAGAAAGGATGAAGAAGTAACGCTTGTGTTAAGGTTTTCTTGGATTAGATCATGAAATAGATTGGTCATCGCACGCGTATATCCTACACTCGAATAAAGATGCGGGGCAATCGGCTGGGCTTCTTCAGCGCCTACTGAATAGCTCAATGCGTTATCTTGCGCGTAAAGAGACACTGTTTGTCCTTGCACATTCCATCGATCTATCAAAAGCGGGGGATTTGCAATTGCACTCATATAATTAAATATTCACTCGTTTGCGTATAGATTTTACACAACACTAACAAATGTCACAAGCAATTTTGTGCAATCTTTAAAGTTTCCCAAAAATTCGGAAATGTCTTGTTTACCACTTCGGGATGGTGAATGACGATGCCTGGTAAATGCATGCCGGCCACAGCAAAGGCCATAGCCATTCTGTGGTCGTTGTAGGTGTCAATGGCCGCTGCGTGAGGATTGCCACCGTAAATGGTGAGGGTGTTGTGTGTGTCTTGTGTCCGAATCCCCATTTTCCCAAGCTCATTTTTCAAAGCCAAAACGCGCTCTGTCTCTTTGACTCTGAGTGAGCGGACCCCCGAAATGTGGGTTGTTCCTTTCGCAAATGCCGCAAGAACTGCCAGAGTCATCACTTGATCGGGACACTCTTCCATGTCGATGTCTAGGGGCAAAATTGGTGTTCCTTGTACGCAGATGGCGTTTTCTTGATACGTCACAATATTGCCCATCTTCGCTAAAATATTTAAGAATTTTCGATCCGCTTGCGCGGAAGAGGGGTTTAAATTTTCTACGGTGATCGTCGATTGTGTAAGGGCGGCAATGGCAAAAAAATACCCAGCACTTGAAAAATCACCTTCAATGACATACTCCGTCTTTCCTTTCCATTCATGCATACATTGTAAGGTCATATCCACGTAGGGTTTAGAGATGAGGGGAGAGGTTAAATGAATGTCTAGCTTGCCTGGAATATAAGGAGAAATGAGAAGAAGCGCCGAATAAAACTGACTGCTGATATCCCCTTTGAGATCAACCGATGTGCCTTTCAAGGATGAGGAGGACACTTTTACGGGAAGTTGGCCCTCTTTGTCGCAGTATTCAATGAGGGCGCCTAAATGTCGTAGAGCATCCACTAGGTCGCTAATGGGTCTTTCATTGAGTTGCTTGCTCCCGCGGATGGTTTTCACACCTGGCACAATGCAAACAAGCGCTAAGATAAATCGAACTGTGGTTCCCGAATCATGGGCATAAAGCTCGTAGTGTTTGTCTTCGATATGGGCAATATCTCCGCGCACAATGATTTGGTCGGGATTTTTCCTAATTTCAAATCCTAAAGTGCGCAAACATCCCATCATCGCTTCCGTATCGTCGCTATAGAGAGGATGTTTCAGTGTAATGGGCCCTTTTGCAAGCGCCGCCATGATGAGCGCGCGATTTGTATAACTTTTAGAACCAGGGATCTGGATGTGAGCACAGATGGGTTTTGTTAGCGGTGTGAGTTCCAATGGTCCATCCAATCAAGTGTGGTTTGTAGTTCACTTTGCGTCACCGCCCGGCAATAGGCGCCGTCAAAGGGGAGAGCATGACCTATTTTGTCGATGAGGACGAATCGGATTTCGTTTGCCGCCTTTTTTTTGTCGTGAAGCATCGCTTGCAGGAGCGGATCTTGGGTATAGTGCTTTGGGAGTGCAAGAGGCCAGTTGCTATACCTGGTCTGGATTTGTTCAAAATCCGCCTTAGAAAGATACCCCAAATGCATGCTCAAGTGGGCCTCGATCAAAGAACCTATCGCCACAGCTTCTCCATGGGACATTTCATAGTGTGAAACCGTTTCTAAGGCGTGTCCTATCGTATGGCCAAAATTGAGAATGCGCCTCATTCCATGCTCTTTTAGGTCCTGCTTGACAATGGCAATCTTCCCTTTGATCGCTTTGAGAATGAGGTTTGGGTTGCGATCCTCTTTTTGGGCCATTTCCCAAATAGCGGCGTCGTAAATGAGTCCCATTTTCAAGATTTCGGCAAGGCCGTTTAAGCGCTCTTTTTCAGGTAGCGTTTGCAATAGATCGAGATCGGCGAAAATGGCTTTTGGAGGGTAGATCGTTCCGATGAGATTTTTGCCATATGGGGTGTCAATGCCGGTTTTCCCGCCGATTGCCGCATCGACGATGGCAAGTAAGCTTGTGGGAATGAGGATGAGGGGAATCCCGCGCATATAAATAGAGGCCACAAACCCCACAAGATCTGTGGTCACCCCTCCGCCAAGGGCAATGAGCAGC
>JAKAFF010000050.1 GCA_021818045.1 bacterium | reverse complement strand
AACAAGTCCAATCAGCACGAGAAATTGGAGAGCTGTAGTCACTTTCCCCCATCGAATGGCTCGGAACACAACCGTTTTCCATCGACGTGTAGCAATCATGAGAAAACCGTATACGCATAAAAAGAAGTCGCGAGAGAGCATAGCGGCCATTTCCCAAGGAGCTACGCGATGTTCTAACAAAAGGGCAGTAATTGCAAAATAGACAAAAAACTTGTCCATCGTGGGGTCGAGAATGGTCCCAAATTTGCTAACCGACTGGCTTCTTCTCGCTAAGTACCCGTCTATACTGTCTGTAATCATCGCCAAGATAACGGCTACAATGCGCAAGCTAGAGCTTTCTTGTAAAAAAAGAAAAGCTAGGGGCGCACGGATAAAAGAGAGACCGTTCGAAGCATTTAGCATTTAGTGAAGAGACCTTAGGTCGCAGCCTTTTTCTTCCTTTTATACCAAACAAAGGCAATTCCCGATACCACAAAGGCTGCGAAAAGAAAAATATTGATGGTTTTGAGTGCGTGGAGGAGAGTTTGGTAATTTTTCCCTACGGTATAGGCTAGGGTGAAGAGCGTCATGTTGGAGAGTATGCAAGCAATCCCATCGCTAATCAGAAATTTGCCAAAAGGCATTTTGCCCAAACCTGCTGTTAGAAATAGTCCGTTGCGCACGCCGAATGGGATGAACCTTCCGATTAACAAGGTGAAAAATCCATATTTGGCATAATAGGAGTGAATTTGTTCGATCCTTTTGCGGTCGAAAGTCTTTGCAAACCAACGCATATTCCACAATTTAGGTCCAAATTGGCGTCCTATCCAATAGCAGACCCAGTCAGACAAATAACAGCCTAAAAACACGCCTAAAAACAGTTTGTAGACGTTTTCGGGTACAACTGTGGCTGCAAGTACTGCGCTGAAAATAATCATCAGATCTTCGCTGACAGGGATGTTGAGGCCGGCTAGCATCAACGCCCCAAATACGATCCAGTGGGCGTGTTGGGCATGTTCGAATATGAATTGTACGATAGTTTCCATTAATTTGTTACAAATACTAAGTGATTATTTTTGTAAAGCGAGAGTTTCTGTATTGTTTGGTTTTGTGAGTGTATCGAATTTTTTTCCAAGAGAAAACACAGACGCTATCCAGATGAGGATCACAACTAAGAAGATGACTGCTACATATGGGGTGCTTGCTGCAACTGTAGAAAAGATCAGTAGCAAGCTTTGATGGATCATCGCGCCGCCTGATTTTCCAATTCGAGACCCCACTCCATCGATGGCAGCTTTGCCTTTGAGTTTGCACTCGTCGCTCAAAGGGATAAAGGCGATCTCTTTGGTGGCGTCAAAAATTGTGTATTTTGAGGCGCGGCTTAAGCAATTTTGAAGACCTCCCAAAGTGACGCTTAGCATCAAGGGGGTAGAGCCGATCAGTGCTGCGATCCAATTAAGGCCGGAATGGGGGAACAGTACGAATGCGAAAAAGCCGACGCCTGTGATCAGGATGATTAAGGGAGAAAGCAACGCTGAAAAGGTCCATGAGAATTTGCGAATTGTAAACACGGTGACGAAAGAGGCGACAGTTGCCATGATGGCCATGAGGATCATCACCTCCCCCATATACATGTTGTACGCACTTGGCTCTGGGTAGAGTTCTTTGATCTGATTTTTCCAGACAACTTCAATGAGATTAATCACGATATTGTAGGTTAATACAATGAGGGCAATATAGATTAAATACTTTGATTTGAGTAGATAAGAAAAATTTTCCCGCATCGACATTTTGATTTTTACGCTGGGCTTATTTGGGCATTCGCTGGGGGCGATGACATGTCGATTCATCCAACGAAAGATGGCGATAGTGCCAAGCCCTGAGAGGAGGATCAGGCAATTTAAAAATAAAATGGATTGATCCCAGCTACAGCTGCCATAAGGGAGGGAGGGTAGGTAGGGCGTTTCAGAGAGGTAAATCGCAGCCTGTCCTGCAAAGACTCCCGCGATATTGGCCCCAATCATTAAAAGTCCGTAGTAGCGCTTTGCCTCGTCGACTTTTAAGATTGCATTGGCAAAACCCCAGAAAATGACCGATAAAATTGCGGTGCCCCACAATTCGGACATCACATAAAACAGCGTAAAAGTCCAATTGCGCAAAATGGCGATAAGTCCCTTAAACCCTTCTGGCAAAATGCGTTGCAGTTTGTCTGCAAAGGCGTTTGGGTGAATGTATTCTTGGGCCGGGAATAGGACGAAGGTGAAGAGGAGGAAAAAGCCCAGAAAAAGGCTCATCATGATATAAAAAACCTTTTCTCGACTATATTTGTTAGAGAGTCTGGTGAATAGGTAGGTAAAGAAAAAAGCGCCTGGGAGGATTGCCCAAACCTTAATGAAGGGGATCGCTTCGGCCCCCGATTGGGGGGCGGTGACGATGAGGGTGTCTTTACACGCTCTTAATGCATTGTAATTGAACGAGATTAGGAAAAACATAAAGAGCATGGGGAGGAATTTTTTCAATTCCCATCGGTGGATTGGCCAGAAGAAAGAGCGCCATTTCCCGAATTCCATCACTTAAGACATGCCCTTTTGTTGTGCTACTAGCATCGCATATTCTTGCATTAATTAGAATGAGAAGGTGGGCTCAAAACAAGAATCGATCCGAATAAAAATTTCATTGCTTGTCTGAGAGAGCATCGATTCCGGGAAGGTGGCCGTATTCGAGAAATTCCAATGCAGCGCCGCCTCCTGTGGAGAGGTGGGAGAAGTGGTTCCCGAGCCCCATTTGTTCGATAGCCGCAACGGAATCTCCTCCTCCTATGATGGTCTGTCCCTTGCCATGAGACAGGGCCTCAGCGATTGCACGGGTTCCTTTGGCAAAGCGGGGCATTTCGAATACTCCGAGCGGGCCATTCCAGAACACGGTAGCGGCTGTTTTGCACTGCGAGGCCCATGACGTAATGGTCTGAGGACCAATGTCCATGCCTCGCCATCCTGCGGGAATGCCTTCTTGTATGGAGACAATGCGAGTATGGGCATTGTTGTCGAAGGCATCGGCAATGACAAGATCGACGGGAAGCTGTAATTTGCTGGGGTTGAGATGTTGTATCAGGTTGACGTTTTCGCAAGGAGAGTCACCGATGGACATTCCTTTGGCTTTTAGAAATGTGAAGGCCATGGCGCCTCCAATAAACAAAGTATCTACGAGAGTCGAAAATCGCTTCAACATGCCGATTTTGGATGAGACTTTAGCGCCTCCGATTAAGGCCATAAAAGGGTGTTTGGGATGTGTTAACAGAGGGGAAAGTGCTTGAATTTCTTTTTCCATCAAAAATCCCATAGCGGCGCGGTTGGGAAAGAAGCGAGTAATCGTAGCAGTTGATGTGTGCGCACGGTGTGCAGTGCCAAACGCATCGTTTACGTAGTAATCAGCAAGTTTTGCTATATCCTCAGCAAAAGAGGGGTTTGTTTGGGGGTCTTCTTCTGCTTTGTAAAAGCGCAAATTTTCGAGCACAAGGGTTTGTCCTGGACGTAGTTTTTTTGTCATCTCTTCGATGGCAGGGCCTCTACAATCGGGGGCAAAAATCACTGGAGTTTTGAGTAGCTCCTCCAATCTTTGCGCACAAGGGGCAAGAGATAAAGAGAGGTCTTTTTTTTTAGGTCTTCCTAAATGACTCATTAAGACAAGCGCACCCCCGTGATCGAGGACATAACGGATGGAGGGTAAAGCTGCCCGAATGCGGGAGTCATCGGTAATAGTGCCCTGGTGGATAGGAACATTGAAATCCACACGCATCAAGATGCGCTGATTGTGCAGAGGTACATCCCTCAATGTTAGTTTGACCATAATTGTAGCGTAACATTTGCTCTGAAAATGGTTCAAGAGCGATATAATTTGTTGCATGCAATATTGAATTTCGATAAGGTTCGAATATTGATAGTCTCTCTGCCAATAGGGGGGCTTCAAATCCACAATCGGCCAAAATATGCCGAGGGAGAATAGATCTTTTTTGAAACTTAAGGCTGAACCAATTGATGAGGTGATTCGTGCAACAACAACAGCAATTACAACAGCAACAACAACAACTGCAACAGCAGCAGCACCTATTGCAACAGCAGCAAAAACAGCTGCAGCAGCAATTACAACAGCAGCAACAGCAGTTACAACAGCAACAACAACAATTGCAGCAGCAAATACAGCAATTGCAGCAGCAGCAACAGCAATTGCAACAGCAAATACAGCAGCAATTACCAAAAAGCAATAAAAACAAATCGTCTAAGAATCCGCTTTCAGACTAGGGCATGCACTGTTTTACGTTGTCTCATAGGGCTGGTGTATGATTGTCAATCAAACGCATACCTTGCCGCTCATACGTCAGCTTGCGCCTTTTGAGCAAAAGCCACTTTTAAATGTGGCTTTTTTTGGCGCAGACCTTCAGCCAAATGTATTTTCTGTAGTGCATGAAACTCATTATCAATATACGAGACCGGTAGTAGCGAGCAAGCATCTTTTTCGTCTTCAACCTGTTCACGACCTAGAGCAGCATATTTTAAATTATAAGTTGGAAGTTAGTTCTGAAGCTTCGCAGGTATGCAATTTTACGGGAGCATTCGGTAATCATGCATCCTTTATTGAAATCAGCGAACCTTACATGGCATTGAGCTTTCGAAGTGAGTCTGTTGTTTGTGTGACGGAGCTTTCTAAGAACATTGAACTGTCGCATCAGCCACGGACAATGCCCCTGATTTGGATGCCGTGGGATCGCGTAATGATGCAAGCGTATCTGCAAACACCAGAACTTCCTGAATCTGAATTGTTTGCGCTGTCTGAGTATGCGATGAGCTTTGTGCAAAGAAACCACAATAATGTATTTGCGGTTCTAAATGACATGAATTTGACGATTTATAAGGAGTTTACCTATTCTGCCGGCTCGACAAACCTATTGACTACTCCTTATCAGGTGCTGCAGAGCAAACAAGGGGTGTGTCAAGATTTCGCTAACCTTTTGATTTGTTTGGCTCGTCTATTAAATATACCCGCTCGCTATAGGATGGGTTATGTATACACGGGAGGCAATTATGAAAACAAAATCCAATCGGATGCTTCACATGCATGGGTGGAAGTATATTTGCCTTACCTTGGATGGATTGGTTTTGATCCTACCAATGGTTGCATAGCGGGTAAAAATCATATTCGCGTTGCGGTGGGACGGCATTACTTGGACGCAACGCCCACGTCTGGCTCTCTTTTTACTTCAGAAGGAGAAACCAAGGAGACTTTAACGGTTAGCGTAAAGGTGGTGTTATTAAACCCTTTAGAAATGTGAAGGCCATGGCGCCTCCAATAAACAAGGTATCTACGAGGGTCGAAAATCGTTTCAAAATGCCGATTTTGGATGAAACCTTAGCGTCTCCGATTAAGGCCATAAAAGGGTGTTTTGGGTGTGTTAACAGGGGGGAAAGCGCTTGAATTTCTTTTTCCATCAAAAATCCCATAGCGGCGCGGTTGGGAAAAAAGCGGGTGATGGTGGCAGTTGATGTATGCGCACGGTGTGCAGTGCCAAACGCATCGTTGACGTAATAATCACCAAGTTTTGCTATCTCTTGGGCAAAAGAGGGGTTTTTTTCGGGATCTTCTTCTGCTTCGTAAAAGCGCAAATTTTCGAGTACAAGGGTTTGTCCTGGACGTAGTTTTTTTGTCATCTCTTCGATGGCAGGGCCTCTACAATCGGGGGCAAAAATCACTGGAGTTTTGAGTAGCTCCTCCAATCTTTGAGCGCAAGGGGCGAGAGACAAGGAGGGGTCTTTTTTTTTAGGTCTTCCTAAATGGCTCATTAAGACAAGTGAACCTCCATGATCTAGGACATACCGGATGGATGGTAAAGCTGCTCGAATGCGGGAATCATCGGTAATAGTGCCTTGGTGGATCGGAACATTGAAATCAACGCGCATCAAGACGCGCTGATCATGCAGCGGCAAATCTCTCAATGTCAGTTTACCCATGATCGCAGAGTAACACTTGCGCTACAAATGATTCAAGAGCCCTAGAGATGCCATTGGATTTCTATCCTTTTTTGAATTTGCACAAGCAATTTTTGCACAAACCCCATCAAAAATATTTCCCCGCTCTCAGCAGTACTTCACTTGTGATGCAAGGACTCCCGTATTCACCCTCATAGAGAACAGAGAAAAAGATCCCTTTTTTATGTTTGCAGAAGATTTCAAGAGCGGGGGAGAAGAGATTTTGCAATTTTGTAAACGAGTCGACAAGAAAAGTGTCATTGGCGCCGACGATTGCAGCGGTCATTTTCCCGACTCCAAACGCCTGTTTATAAACGTAGCTTGCCATTTCTTTGACAACTAACGTTCCCCAATTTTTTTCCCACAGCTGATAACAGCTAAAACCGGCTTCTGCGCGGAGCATAGAAGAGGTGTTGCCAGCCACTTGCATATTCAAGGGAGCCGCTCCATGTTCTTGGTAACCTTCTTGAAAATTAATTGCCCAGTCCAGAGTGCAGAAGGGTTCGAAGACGCCCCAACTGCAAGTGAAGTCGTGGCCCATGGACAAGTGCGGGGTGAGTTGTACAGCTTTAAAATTCGCGGTGGCTTTTTTAGAGAATCCGGGATACTGGATGTTTCTTTGCACATTGAATTGGTCGTAGGAACCCCAAACTCCGACCTCTAGGTAAGTCTGGTCGAGCGAACAGGTTCCGTAGAGGGATGCAACGTAGAGGTTAGCTTGATTGTTCCCCAGTCCTCCATTTTCATGAACGGCATTGCGGGCGTAACCGATTGTGGCTCCCACTTGATTTTGTCCTTGAAAGAAAAAATCACAGCCCAATAGGCCCCCTCCGGAAAAGACGTGGAATCCAGGGACCTGATCCTGACTGTTTTGATGGGAAAATTCAGTGAATCCATCTGTCCAAATGGCCCAAGTGTCTTTCCCTTTCGCCATTTCGACGATATTCCCCGTTGGAGCGGTATTTTCGGAAAAAAAATTGTCTGAGTCTTTCTGAGAGTCTAGATAAGTAATGAGGTCTGCGCGTAAAGATTCTTGATCATTTTGCTCTGCAACTGGATTAGACCGCGCATAAATCGAGCGGAGTGTTCGATGGATTCCCATGTGTGCAGAAATAAATTGACTCAATGCGAACATCGTATTTTGTGAGCTAAAGGTTGCAGTCGCATTGCGTGATGGGGCAATCGCCTCAAGAGCTGCATTGTAGGCATCAGAGCTGAGCTTTACCAAGTCTGCACCCACTTCGATGAGCGCAACATCTCCGATATTTGCGTTGAGGTAATTGACTAAACTGGCGCTGTTGCCTCCACTGGATGGCACAGGGAGGTTAGCTAGCTCTAACAATAGAGATACAGTATCTATGCCATAGAGGAGTGAGGCTCGATAAAGATTTGGAGGGAGGATCGCAGCAAACTCTGAATAGATTCCTCCAGCAGCTGTCAGGATAGAATATTGTTCGCGACTCGGATAAGATCCGGGATCGGCGATGATGACGAGAGATCCTCCAAGTGTTGCGCTTCCTGTGACATTGATCAGAGATGAATGACTGGGGTCAATCTCAATTTGCGTGATGGATGAAGAATCCAGAGAGAGGTTACCAGAAATATTAATCGTTCCAATCGAATTCCCTGGAGAAAGTGTGCCATAGATGGTGGCATCTCCGCTTACTGTTCCAGTACCTTTCAGAGTTCCTCCAACACTTACTGCAATCGAGCCAGGGAGGGATCCATTCAAAGAAAGCGCCCCTTCTTGAATGACCATGTTACCTGTGTAAGTATTGGTACCGCTGAACGTGAGACTTCCTGTTCCTAGTTTAGTGATTGTTATGCCTGTTCCGCTAATACTCCCTGCGAAGTTTGTATTCGATGATTGATTTAGCGTGAGAGAAAGTCCACTGGCACTAAGGGTACCTGTTCCTGAGAGATTGTTGATTGTTGGAGTCGTCGCAAGGCTGCTGAGATCGAGGGTCGCTCCGGATGAAATGGCCACTGAAGAGGAGTTGGAAATTGAGGCGCTGCCGCTGAGAGATAAAGTTCCTTCAGTGACAGACGTAGCTCCTGTATAAGAAGTGGCTCCAGTGACGGATAATGGAGAACTTCCTGCTTTGACAAAAGAGCCTCCAGGTCCTCCTACCGTACCAGAGAAAGTTCCGTTAGCCGCTTGAGTGATGGTTAGCGTTTGCGTTCCGAGGAGAATGGAGCCAGCTCCGGATAAAGACCCGATTGCCGTCCCACTTGTCACACCGCTGACGTCGAGTGAGGCCCCGGAGGCGATGGCTATGGCAGTAGAGCTGGCCACAGAACCACTACCTGTAAGAGCGAGCGTTCCAGCATTAACAGAAGTAGTCCCTGTATAAGTGTTTGTTCCCCCTAAGGTAAGGGCTTGGCT
>JAKAFF010000049.1 GCA_021818045.1 bacterium | reverse complement strand
TCATCTAGAAAATCTTGACAAATTTGATGGCCAAATCCCCTAGATCCGCTGTGGATGAGGATATATGTTTGCCCCGTGTGTAGCTTCCAATTAGCAGCGATCTGAGGGAGATAGATTTCTTGAATTTCCCCGATTTCCACAAAGTGGTTGCCAGAACCGATCGATCCGAGTTGTCTCTCTCCTCTGCGTTTTGCATGTTCAGACACAGATCGGATATCTGCCTCTTCTAAACACCCTTGATTTTCCATGGATTCGAGGTCCTCAGCATAGCCCATTCCTCGTTCGATCGACCAGCTGGCTCCCTGTGCAACCAGATCTTCGTAGTCTTTATTGCTCAAAGATGCGTGGTGATGCCCTTGACCAGTGCCTGATGGAACGAGTTGAAAAATGCGCGTCAAAAGGGAGTGGCGTACGGACGGACTGAGATCTTGAAAGGGGATGGGAACAATGGCGAGTCGCACACCGCAGTTGATATCGTAACCCACGCCACCTGGGCTAATGACTCCTGTCTTTGCATCCATCGCAGCAACTCCGCCAATGGGAAATCCATAACCCCAGTGCACATCGGGCATTGCGATGCTATAGCCTATGATCCCTTGCAGGCAAGCCACGTTGCGCACCTGCTCGAGTGGCTTGTCGAGCGTTTCGGTTTGTAGCTGGCTCTCGCTTGCTACTAATAGACCAGGCACTCGCATGAGCTCTTCTTTTGGTATTAGATAGATAGCTGGCTGTAATTTTTGCAGTTTAGATATCAACAATCATCTCCCATTGACAGATACTGACATCACCTGAAGAAGCAGTGCCGATTTTCTGATTCTTTAACTGGTTTGGACATAAATGCCGAATAAGCTGAATCTCTCCATGATACGAGACCGCTTTGAAGGGGCTTCCCGTCAGCCGATCTAATTCTGCGATCGCGCGATTTAAGGCGATGATAATATCAGATAGATTCGATGGTAAGACATTTGCCTTTTTATATAAAAGGAGTTGCGGTTCTTTAAAAGAAAGGGCTAGGAATGCGTTATGATAAATCTCAGACAGGTTATTGCCGTAGATAAGATAGGCAAGATCTGCAGTGTGTTCAAGCTCTTCGAAAGGAGCTTTGAAGGGATAGCTCCAAAGAGAGCGATAGGTGCCGTGCTCCACGGTTTCATATAGGTGGATGGCTGTTGCGTAACACGGGAGTGGGCGAAAAAACTTGCGCCACTGTTGCTGATCGATGACACCTCTTGCAACGGTTACGTGAGATAGCCACTCTTTTTGATCTATACCGAAACAATCTGAAGAATCAGTTTGTGACGGCGTCGGCAACTCTTCAAAATTCTTGTTCTCACTCGCGCTTTGACCCTCGGCAATAGTCGTTTCCCCCGAACAAAAAGTTGGCGGCGCCTTTTTGTCAAATTCCCGATTTTTTTGGTTGTTTCGGTATAAAATCAGATTGTGCTTGCTTAACCAATCTACGATTTGTCTTTGATAGGCGAGGATCGCATCGTTTTGCCAATGGATATGCCATGCAGCTGCATGAGGGGAGGATTTGGGTAAAAAAAGGGGCTTATCAAAATAGCCGCTAGGTCCTATCTGAAACGAAGGAAGTGGAAATGGATCTATCCCAAAACCATTGGAAGCATCGGTGTTTAGGTGTGTCGGGTTTGTCTCAACGCTTGAGTTTTCAATCGCCTCTTGCTCTTCGGTAATCGGCGTCCGATCCGGCGTTAGGTCTGGCGGATCCCCTTGGCTAGAAAACCGATTTTTCAAGTTGTTTTGATATAAGTGTGGCTCGAGGAGACAGTAGTCTGTGAGGCCGAGAAAAGCAAGCGTAGCGTGTCGCGTTTTTTGCAGCGTTCCTCGCGGCCATTGACTGGGCCAAGGGGCTTGCATATCCAAAGCAAAAAAGAGGCGTCGTCGACTGTTCAACAAAGATAAGACAGTTTGATCTTCCACCTGTTCAAAGTGGTTATAAAACTGAGAAATTCCTTCAAATTCTTGTATAACGATCAAAGAGATTGCCTCGTCACATAGACGTTGCACTTGCTGCCAGGCTTCTTTGGATGCAATAGGGACTGCTGCGACAATTTTTGCGACACCTCTTTTTTTTAAAGAGAGGATCTGCGCTAAAAAAGTGGCACCGGTAGCAATGCCATCATCGACCAAAATGGCAATTTTCCCCTCAAGATTTAGAAGATTTTGGGTATGTGTATATAGCGCTAATTTCTGCTTTGCTAAGGCTTGTGTTTGCATTTTAGCCTCATTCAACCAAGCAGGGGAGAGATCCAGTGCAGAAATGAGGGACTCGTTCAACCATACGGTTCCATCTTCTGCAACAGCTCCTACAGCAAGTTCTGGATCATTTGGAGACCCAATTTTTTTGGATACGAGAACTCGCAGCGGTAAGGATAGAGCTTGTGCTACAGCATGGGCGACCACAACACCGCCGCGTGCCAATCCCAAAACAATTGCATTGTTTTGGTGCATATACTTTGTGAGTTTTTGCGCGAGTTGTATGCCAGCTTCAGATCGATTTTCGAAACGCAACATATCTATACACAAATGAGTTCAAAAGTTGGTTTTGGGCAACGCGAAAGCAGCGCCGCCGAAAATCCAACTTTTGAATTCATTTGTGTATATCTCGACATTGATTCACACAAGCGTCTCCTGAACAACCCATTCTAAGTATTGTGGATTGCAATTCACGGTGTTAATTTGGGAAATTTCGGAGATTTCATAGCTTGCTTGCTCGCGGATCAAAGTGCAAACGGCATCGAATTTCTGAGCTTCTGTTTTCAATATGACTTTCGCTTCCTGTGCAGTTTCGATTTTCCCTTGCCAAGTGTAGATCGATGTAACGTCTGGCAAAATCGATGCGCAGGCAATGAGACGGCGCTGCAACAGATGGTGGATAATTCGCTGCGCCTCTTGTAAATTGGCACAGGTCCATAAGATGTAGCTCAACTGCGCCATTTTTCCATACTCCAAAAGGGAGTGTCGCATGTATGCCGAAATAATCTCAAGAATTTGTGCATAATGTGGTGGAGGTGTATACTTCGCGCCACTTTTTACATTTATTTGATTTAGAGGGTATTATGAGTACGACGACTTCTAGTGTAATGCTGTCCCCCAACAGTCGATATGAACAGACTGAGGGTCAATTTCCGAATGTATCAGAAGATCTGAAGCAATTAGCAAGGGCCATGAGTCACGTAGCACAGGAGAGCATAAATACGCTGTGTGAAAATGTTCAGTGGCCATCGCCATGGTTGCAGCTACGAGCCATCAGTTGCTTCACCCCTTTGGAACAAGAGCCAGCAGATGAGTCCCAAAATGGGCAAGCAGATTTTGTGCCAGACTCAGAGGAGCCTTTCGTCACTTTAAATATGTCAGTACAGGAGCTCCAAAGTAGGATGCAAGATATTACAAACTTAGTGCATCTGAAGTTGCTGCGCCGATTTGCAAGTGAACAGAATCGTATGCCTACACACATGGTATTGAGAAGTGATTTAGCTCAATCAGAAGATCCCGGCTCAGCATTGCGCACATGTAACTCCATTGTAGCATGTGTAGAACGAAGTGATGATTCTTAACCCGCTACGCCGAGAGGTCTATACACAAATGAATTCAAAAGTTGGATTTTCGGCTGCGCCAAAGCGGCGCAATTCGTCTATCGTAAGTGACCCTATATTTTTAATATTGGGTCACTTACGATAGACGAATTCCGCCAGCTTTCGCGTTGCCCAAAACCAACTTTTGAACTCATTTGTGTATATTTTAGGAAGCGTGGTTTATGGCAAATGGGATCATGGGTCAAAGGGCTTTGCTGGTCCCACAGGTGCCGTTTTGTGAGAAACGGTTTGCTCTCTTGCGGCTATTGAGTAGTGCGGCATGTGGAGTGTGTCTTGGGATTATTTGTAAGCTCGCCTTTTACCTCACAGCGTGGTGTAACAAACGTATTTCGCAGCAGCTTTCCTTAGCTGCGAAAAGGCACTTACATGCGGCGGTCCCCCTCGTCTCTTATTTTACAAAAAGAGGAGCGTTTGTAGAGTTTTCCACTAATTTGCCGAGAATGATTCGACCGCTGCGTGATGATATTAGCGCTTTGCAACAAATGTATGGGAGGGAGGCGATAGATGAAGGACTCCGCATATATACAGCAGATTTTCCCATGCAGCGGGGACAACTTTACCCTTTAGAGCCGGAAGTTGGATCCGCCTCTTTTGGGATGGCGTTGCATTTTATCCGTCGCTACCATCTGCGCCGTGAGATCGGAGATTTGCCAATGCAGGCGCTGAAACACGCCGCATCCCTTTTTACGAAAGGGGCCACATTCGAAGCAGAACTTGCGCAAATTTTTAGGCGAGCCGTAGATACGCGTCCGCGTGCTCGCAGGTTGCGAGATGCGATGATCGATAGGTGGCGGCAAGCTGAGCCCTTGTTATTGGGAGGGCGCCGCGATGAGGCCATGGCGATTGCAGAAGATGTGGTTTTGGACCCCAATTCCCATCTCGTGGCGCGTATTTTCGCTTTAGCCAAAACGGCGGGAGATGCGTTTATCGCGCAACAAATGCATCTTGGCTTTGAAACGTGTTTTCAGGGTATCTACTCCGAAAATTTGGCTCGATTGGATGAGGCGGTAGATCGCTTGTCATCTGGGCTTTACTTGCTGTCTTATGAGTCATCGGATCAAACAAGGCAATCCGTTTTGGGTAAGATAGGGGAGGGGATTTTCTTGTTTGACCCAGATGTAGGGGTGGCGTTTTACTCGCATGCAGATCTACATGCGGAGTTAAGGCGGCACGCGAGTTGTTTTCCTACAGTTCCCGTTGTCGTTGTGTGCAGTAAAGTCAGTCCACTTGAGTGAGACAAAATAAAATTTTGCAATTTCTCGACGAATGCGGTATGGAGATGAACATTGGGGCCATCTCAGCATGTTGCGACGCGTCTATATCATCTCTTTTCTGGCAGGTGTTGGCATTTTAGCCATCGTTTTAGCACTATTCCTTCGCTCCCGTGACGCAACCGATGAAATCACATTGTACGGAAATGTCGATGTGCGTCTTGTAGATATTGGTTTTCGCGTCCCTGGCCAGGTGACACAACTGGTTTTTGAAGAGGGGGATGTCGTTCACAAGGGGGCGTTTATGACAGCGCTCGATAAGACCCCTTATGATAGCCAAGTAAGGCAAGCTCAGTCCAATGTCGATGCAATTCAGATTGATCTCAATAACGCAGAAGTGCTCTTTCAAAGGCGCGCTGAATTGATCGATATAGGTGGAGTGTCTCAAGAAGACTATGATAATTCTCGCACAAATCGCGATCAGCTTAGGGCCAATTTATTGCAAGCAAAGGCCGCTTTAGCTGTCGCTGTCGATAATCTTAATTATACAGAAGCGTTTGCTCCGACAGATGGGATCATTCTGACGCGCATCAGAGAGCCAGGTACGGTTGTGAATCCCGCAGATCCTGTATATACGCTGTCGGTTAGCTCTCCAGTTTGGATCCGCGCTTATGTCGATGAACCGAATGTGGGCTCAGTCTACTACGGGATGCGCGCCGAAGTGCACACAGATGTGAAAGGGGGCAAGGTATACACAGGACAGGTTGGATTTATCTCCCCTGTTGCAGAATTTACCCCCAAAACAGTTGAAACAACGCAGCTGCGCACAGATCTTGTGTATCGCTTGCGCGTTTATGTCGATGATCCAGATCACAATTTACTGCAAGGGATGCCGGTTACGGTAAAACTCAAAAAGGGACATGGGCAGTGACCGATGTGCTGGTGGAGATCCAACGCGTAAGTAAACGGTTTGCCCCCCACATGCCTTTCGCCGTGCAAGAGGTGAGCGCTCTCATCCCTAGGGGGAAAATCGTAGGGCTTGTCGGCCCTGATGGCGCAGGAAAAACCACTTTAATCCGCCTGATTGCAGCCTTGCTTAAGCCCTCATCCGGAAGCATTCGAGTCGAGGCCCACGATACGATGCTCGGAGCCGAAGCGATCCACTCGCTGAGCGGGTATATGCCGCAGCGCTTTGGTTTGTATGAAGATTTGACTGTGATGCAAAATCTGACGCTTTACGCAGATTTGAGACAGGTAGGTAAAGAAAGGGCGGATATCTTTGCTCATTTGTTGGAATTTACTGGGCTTCAAGCGTTTACTAAGCGGTTGGCAGGCGCTTTATCGGGTGGCATGAAGCAAAAATTGGGGCTTGCCTGCACACTTGTGAAAAAACCGTTGTTGCTTTTGTTGGATGAGCCAAGTGTTGGGGTGGATCCCATTTCTCGTAGAGAGCTATGGAAGATGGTCTATGATTTGCGCGATGAGGGGATCTCTATTTTGTGGAGTACAGCCTATTTAAATGAAGCGGCGCAATGCGATTCTGTTTTGTTATTAAATGAGGGGCAATTGTTATTCCAAGGAAATCCCCAGGATTTGACAGAGACGGTACGGGGCAGAACATTTCAACTTCCATGTACTAAAGAAAATAAAAGAAAGCAGCTCTTTGATGTCTTGGAAGATAAAGGCGTGCTAGATGCAGAGATCCAGGGGAGTGATGTGCGGATAGTACTCAGGAAAAATGTAGCGAAACCACCTTGGAATATGGTGGATATTCCGCCCCGTTTTGAAGATGGATTTATCGATATTTTAGGAGGAGGTCCGGGCGGCACATCGATCCTTGCCGAAACGACGCCTCAGATTCCAAAAGAGACAAGCGCTGTCATAGAGGCTAATCAACTGACGAAAAAATTCGGCTCTTTTTGTGCAGTAAATTCGATTACGTTTCACGTGCAAAGAGGGGAGGTTTTTGGTCTTCTTGGGCCCAATGGAGCGGGAAAGTCGACCACATTCAAAATGCTATGCGGGCTTTTGACCCCAAGTGCGGGGAGTGCTAAGGTCAATGGCAAGGATTTACACATAGCTACTGCAGAGGCGCGCTCGCATATCGGCTATATGTCCCAAAAATTTGCGCTCTACGACACCTTGTCGGTTTTGCAAAATTTGCGTTTTTTCGCAGGGGTTTATGAAGCCTCATCAGATGCCATTGATACCATGATCCAAATCTTTAATCTCAAGCCATACCTCAATGAAACAAGCGCCTCTTTACCCCTTGGATTTAAGCAAAGGCTTGCCTTGGCCTGCGCGAACATGCACCACCCAGCAGTCCTTTTTCTAGACGAACCGACCTCCGGCGTAGATCCCATTACGCGGCGCGAGTTTTGGAATCACATCAACGGTTTGGTGCGCAAAGGAGTCACGATTATGGTGACCACTCACTTTATGGATGAGGCTGAATACTGCGATCGGATTGCTCTCATTTATCAGGGAAAAGTCATCAATCTCAATACGCCAGATGCCCTGAAAGCTGAGGTGCGATCTGATCAAAACCCCAACCCCACATTAGAAGACGCCTTCGTGCATATGATTGAGAGTTACGATGCAAAAGCACAGTAGATTATATGCGTTGCTTGTGAAAGAGACGTATCAGATTTTGCGGGATCCAAGTAGCTTTTTGATTAGCATCGTGTTGCCTGTATTGCTGCTGTTTCTCTATGGGTATGGAGTCTCTTTGGACTTGAAGCATTTGCGCATTGGTTTGGCTTTAGAAGATACTGCGCCCGATGCGCGCTCGTTTGCTCAATCGCTCACCGACTCTAGATATTTTGATGTGCACATCGCTCGCGATCATCGCGAATTGCAAGATTTAGTTGTGAGCGGAGAGATCCGAGGCATGGTGGTGATCCCCTCCTATTTTTCCCAATATCACGATCGGCATGCCACGACTGCACCGATCCAAGTCATTGCAGATGGCAGCGAGGCGAATACCGCCAACTTTGTCCTCAATTATGTGCAAGGAGCGTTTCAAAATTGGATTTCGCAAGAGAGTTTAACGCACAACCTCAACGGTCCTCCTCCTTTGATCAATACCGTGCCGCGCTTTTGGTATAATGAGCAGCTAGAGAGTCGCTACTTTCTTTTGTCTGGATCACTTGCGATCATTATGACTCTCATCGGCGCCCTTTTGCCGGCTTTAGTCGTGGCCCGCGAGTGGGAGCGGGGGACCATGGAGGCTCTCATGTCGACTCCTGTGACGATTCGCGAACTCATTTTGGGGAAAGTTGTACCCTATTTTTGTTTGGGGATGATCTCCATGCTCATTTGCGCTCTTGTGGCCGTCTTTTTTTATGGACTCCCTATGCGCGGATCTTGGATTGTACTAGCGCTTGTGTCAGCCGTGTTTCTCTTTTCTGCATTGGGATTGGGACTCATGATTTCCACTTTGACTCGCAGCCAAATTCTCGCATATCAAATCACTCTCGTCGTCTCTTTTTTGCCCGCTTACATCCTCTCTGGATTTTTGTTTGAAATTTGGAGCATGCCGCAATGGATTCAAGCGATCACTCATATCATCCCGGCGCGCTATTTTGTCCAAAGTTTGCAAACCCTTTTTCTCGTGGGCAACGTCTGGGATCTCATTTTGTTTGATTTGGTTCCGATGGCTTTAATTGGGGCCATTTTTTATGCGATCACCATATTTAAAACTGTCAAGAGGCTCGATTCATGAAGCAAGTGCTCCATTTGATCCGCAAAGAGCTGCTCATGGTATTGCGAGATAAAAAGGTTCGCCTCTCGATCCTTTTGCCCCCTTTGATTCAGCTATTTATTTTTA
>JAKAFF010000048.1 GCA_021818045.1 bacterium | reverse complement strand
AAGCTGGCGCAGCCGAAAATCCAACTTTTGAACTCATTTGTGTATAACCCTTGAAAAGGAGAGAATTTATGACAATAGGAGCTGCAACAGCGGGATCATTGGCTGAGGATGATAGTGGTTGAAATTTAGGCGTTGTAGGGAGGTGTTAGGATGAAGCGATATCGCATACTCACTAAGGAAGAAGAGCAGATCATCGAATACAAACATACGGAACCGCCGGGAAGTGGACTGTATGCACAGTTTGATGGAGAGGGGATTTACGTTTGTAAACGGTGTGGAGCTCCTCTGTATATGTCGCAAGATAAGTTTTCGTCGGGATGTGGATGGCCAAGTTTTGATGAGGAGCTGCCAGATGCGGTAGAGCGTCGACCCGATCTTGATGGCCAGCGCACAGAAATTATATGCAAGAAATGTCATGGGCATTTGGGACATGTATTTTTTGGAGAGGGGTTGACTGCCAAAAACACAAGACATTGCGTTAACTCATTGGCCTTGACGTTGATTTCAGCACATACAGAAGAGGGATTTGATCGGGCCTTTTACGCGGGTGGTTGTTTTTGGGGAGTGGAGCATTTGATGAAAGATGTGCCCGGAGTGATCCGCACCACGGTCGGCTTCATGGGAGGGGATGTTGCAGACCCTAGTTATGAAGAAGTGTGTTCGGCTTTGACAGGCCATATAGAGACTGTAGAGGTAGTTTATGATCCGAAAAGGATTGATTACGAGACCTTGACAAAGCTGTTTTTCGAAATCCACGATCCTACACAAAGGATGAGGCAAGGTCCAGATGTAGGGCCTCAATATCGTTCAGCGATTTTTTATTTAACCATGCAGCAAAAAATAGTGGCCCAAAAGCTGATGGAAGAGCTTAAGCGGCGTGGAATAGAGGTTGTAACGCAGCTCCTTCCCGCACAGCCTTTTTACTCCGCTGAAGCATGGCATCAACATTACTACGAAAAAACTGGTAAAACTCCCTACTGTCATCGTCGCGTGCGGCGTTTTGATTGAGCCCCCTCCTCGTTATTAACCGGGGCGATAAACAGATGACAGTTTGCTTGCTGCGGCTTTGCCATATTGACCCTCCATCGTCGCCCATAGTTTTACTATGGGCTCCTCTTTCGGGCCGCTTCGCTTCAATCTGGCTTTGCCTCGCGGCGCATCTTGTCACCTGTTTATCGCCCCGGTTAATAAATAGTCGGTTATTCCTGCCTTGTAAGGACCCGGATTGAATGTGGTTGCTGCTTGATCCTCTCTGTGCTTAACGCTGGTATACACAAATGAGTTCAAAAGTTGGATTTTCGGCTGCGCCAAAGCGGCGCAATTTACCTATCGTAAGTAACCCTATATTTTTAGCGCGTGTATAACAGAGAAGCAGCTAAATCCCCCTCAATGCGCAATCTCATAGGCAGCAAGCATCGGCCTTGGCAACCCGCTCTTGGCCCGATCGCCCAAGAATTGGAGTGTGTGTGGGAGTGGAGAGGTTGGTTGGTAATTCCCGCAGTGATGTCTCCGGGGAGTTGATTGATGCTCACATTCATCGACTGGCGAATGAGTGCGACGCGAAGACCTCCAAAAGAGGACACTACAAAGTGTGGTCCATGGTAATAGGGGCGGCTAGCCAATCCGTCGATCAAGTCTAAAGCTGGGCGCCATGCAGAAGAGTAGGAGGCCCCGGTTAATAACGCCTGATTTTGTCCAGGCCCTTGCAAAAACCAGTCAGCTATAGACCATGCAGCGGTGCCTGTTAATACTTCGCTGCCTGCTGTGTAGGCGGTGCCGGAAGGTAGTTGTGGACTTGTAGTGGTATAGGTCCCTCGAAACCACGTATATTTTGCAAGAAGTTCCCAGTTGTGATAACCGATGATACCGGCTGTAATTGGAAAGCCTGGTTTATATCCGGACGATTGGGATAGAAACTGGACATTCGGTCCGTAATAGGAGGTTCCTCCGCTGGTGAGTACTCCTGTTTGTGCCAAACCTAATCCTTCTTCGCCAGCATACCAATAGGTAAACGCGACATCGACAAAGCTTGTAATGTCGGAAGGGCAGTATTTCCAACTTTTTTCGTGCACGTTGCACGCAGCCGAAGCATTGTAAGCTGGGCCATAGCAGCTCAAAGGCTCTCCTTGCACCGCACAAGACTCTTCGGATGTGTTCTTAGCGTTTGATTGATCAGGTTCGAGATGTGCCTGTGCAGAAAATCCAGAGATGGCCAACACCAGGGCTGCACTCACGGGTAGATATAAGGAAGCGTTATACTAAAGAATTTGTTTTTTTGCAGAAGAAGTTGATGGATTCAAGTAGGTGGAGTATGCTTCCTTCTTTTTTTGCATTCAATTCATATGGTTTTTGATAGACAAATCAAAAAGATGTTTTTTGTGTTCTGCTGCGCAGCAGCTGGATATGCCGATAGCGAAGCATGGCGCACGTTTGAGCGGATGGTGGATCGGGATGATAGGAGGCTGAATTTTTATGTCGAGGAGTGTCACTATTGTCGACATTATGCACAATTGTCGCAGGCTCGCTTTCAAAAACTATGGCCAGATCAACCAGATGCTCATTGTTTTGGGACAACGCTTTTTTTTGTGAAGTATTTGTTGGAGCGCCCCTTTATGTTGGCTCACTCTTGTGCGCAAATTCTGGAGGCGGTGGCAAGCGACCCTGAGTTTGGAGAGACGGCCCATTCTTTTTCGATGCATCAGCATTGCTGGTATATGACCCAAGGTGTGCGGGAGCCGTTGGAGCTGAATGCAGAGGCAATGCAGCAATATTTCCATGTTCTAGTGGGCAGGTATCCGTGTGATTACGCAGTGGCGGCTCTCTTTGCGGATCCTGTAGTGTTGGATAGGGCTACAATCGGAGTGGCTTTGAGGCGTCAACCAAATCAACTGATTATGATTGGTTATTCTTCTTTGTCGGAAAGTTGTCGACGAAATCATTGTATCGCTGTTTCTACTTGTGAGGATAAGATTCTTTTATTTGATTCTAATTGCGGGCTTTGCCAATTTTGCGAGCTAGGTTCTTTGGGCGACGCGATTTGTCAGGTTTTGGCTGGGTGTCGGTTTCGGTGGTATACGGCATTTTCAGTGTCTTCTTTACAAAATTGCGAGGGGGCGTTACCATGGGAGCTGTCCCACGGGTAGTGGGAAGCCATTCCGATGGAGTGGACGTTTTTCAGGTAGAGGAGTACTGTTTTTCTGGCTTGTAAAAGCGCAAGAGTTAAGGGTTCCGGTCGCCTGTTCAGCAACCAATATAAATTAGGAAGTACGTGTGGAAAAGTCTAAAGGAAGAGTGAAGTTTTTTAATGAACAGAAAGGCTTTGGATTTATTACTCCAGAAGATGGTAGTAAAGATATTTTTGTGCATGCAAAGAACGTAAAGGGCGATGTGCGCGCTTTGCGAGAAGGCCAATTAGTCGAGTACGTAGAGGCTCCCGGACGTAAAGGGCCAGAAGCCACAGATGTAACGATCGCATAAATGTGCATGACCCCCCCCCGGGGTCAATGTTAAATCAGATTTGTTTGTTGCGGCCGAACGTTGTTTCGGCTCAATGGGGTGGGTTATGATCAGATGGTCTTTTTATCTTCTGTTTGCTGCAACATGTTGTTTTGGTGAAGAAGGGGCTGGTGTTAGCCGGGATTTGAAGTGTATTTTAGAAAAGACATTTTTATCTGATCAGGCCAAGCCTTTGCTTGATATGGTTGCAATGGATGTGACCATGCAAGGGGAAAAACAAGTGGATGCTGCAGAAATTGTGGCCAAGTTCCGCCAAGGTTTTTCCGAAGGACCTTTTTTCGAGAAATTTAGCAAGCCTTATCGAGATGCTTTTACCGCAGAAGAGATCGCTGCTTTGCGTAAAATTTACGAAAGCCCTGTTTGGGATAAGTATTCCAAAGAGGGGGCGCAAATTTTTCAGACCAATTTACAGTGCTTGAAAGAGACATTTCAAGATCTGTCCCTCACCTGTAAGGCAAAATCTGTCGAGGTGGCAGCTCAATCAGCAGAGATTGTTCAAATTACGCAAGATAATGTGGATCAATTTATCGGGGCATCTAAAAAACCCTTGATCGTGGATGTCTATGCCAGCTGGTGTAATCCTTGTCGCATGATGGGGCCTATTTTTGAAGAGATGAATGGGGAATATGGGGATCGGATCGTGTTTGCGAAAATCGATTCCGATTCACAAGGTGCGCTCGTTCAGCAATTCGGGATTACGGGGCTTCCCACTATTTTGTTTTTTAAACCGGGACAAAAGACCCCGGTTATGAAAAGTGTGGGATTTATGAACAAAGAAGATTTTAAAACGAAGATATCCCAGTTTCTGAAAAAATAATGCTGAAAAAAAAGTGAGTTTTATATTACAATCTTCATAAAATTTATTGATAGGTTGTTATGTCTATTCCTTCAGCGGGATCTGCTTCGAGTCGTTCCGGTTTTTTGCCATCTAGTTTTGAATCTTCTTCGTCTTTAGGGGATGTAACACCTCCTGGTGCCCCTCATCAGGGAATAAGGAGGCTGTTCGAGGGAGCTTTGCCGGACGGAGCCTCGTCTCCTCGCCGTCTGCGGCTTTCGGCTTCAACAGTGCCCGTTCCGTCACTGCCTCTGCCTCTGCCTCTGCCTCTGCCTCTTGTAACTCCAGATGAGCAGGGGTTTGTTTGTTCTTCAGCGAGAGACTCAGCGGCTGCGGCAGCAAGTGCTACCCATTTTCTGAATGCACGCCGGGTTTGTCCGCCGGCCCCACGCAAATCGCTGGCGCCTCACTTGTTGGCGGAGTATAGGAACTCTTCATTTATGCAACAATTTGATGCTGTGAATAAACGCATTAGTCCGTTGGTGTCAGGCGGGCAGTTGAGCGGTGTGTTGCCAGGGATCGGTGTGACTTTGTCTAATGGAAAGGAGATTGTATTAAGCCAATATTTGGGGTGCGGGGACAATAACCATGTGTTTCTCATAAACGATTCTTCTGGCCAGCCGCAGAAGGTGTTCCGATTTCCTCGGGTAGTAGAACCGTCTGGATCTTCACCTGCAGGAGAAGTCTCTCATCCAGAAAAGTTAGTGGAACGCGTTAGATGTGCATCTAAATTTTATCACCAGCAGATGAGGAGCGAGTTGGCTTCCTATACTGCTGTTAACGACACTTTTTTCGAACGTGGTGATATGGTGGGAAAGGAGAGGCACGAGCTGATCAGTGAAGCAGGACTTTGTCCATGGAGTATTGCTCAATATGTGCCTTTTGCATTGCCCGTATATGATGCAACAAAGCCTGTCGTCCTACGGCTATATGCACAACTTAAAGACATTGTGCAGATTGCTAAACGCTGCCGTATTTCTTTGGATATTCAAAGAGATAATTTTCGTGTAACAGATGCGGAAAAGGTTCTCATAGTAGATCCTCTGGATTGCGATGAGGATGACGGTTTTTCCATCTGCAAGCCTGAGCAATTTGGAATGACTCGGGAGCAGTGGGATGCATTCATTAGCTCAAAAGACTAATGTAGTGCGCACCCCATCGTGATCCGATAGCGCCGTTTGTGTGTTGTTCGTAAGCGTTTTAATGGTGTCGGTATTTTCTAATCTTCCCATTTGGTTGCGATACAAAGAGGCGTAGTCGATCCACTCCTCCGCTCTTGGCTTCCCATCCCATTGCTCAATGAGGCGGTTCGTGCATGTAGGCTGTTCGCCGATATAGCCGTGTTCGAAATGAGGCTCGAGTAGGGCTCTTGTTTGGGGAGTGTCGCGCTCCAAGTTGAGATCTCCCACTAAGAGGGTTGGGAGAGGTGGTAGTCGATCGATGCTTCGAACGATTTGTGCGACTTGGCTCTCTCTTGCGCTTTGACTGTTGTGGATGAGGTGAGTGCCTATGATGCGCGCACAAGGGGCAGCGTCCCCAGGATTTGCGAGGATGTCTAAAGTTGTAAAGGTGCGGTTGAGCTGCCAACTATTATTGGTAAAAGATTCGCTTGTAAAACGGTTAAAGGCGCACTTGGAAAAGACCATGCCGCCTCCCACGCTTCCGTGGACGTTCGGTCCGATATGGGTAAAGATGTGGGTATAGTGGTTTTTAAGCTCTTGAATGAGCCGCTCAGCAAGTGCTGTATCATAAATTTCTTGCAGCACGACGACATCTACGTTTTCTTCTGTGATTTTAGCGACAATTTTGTCGATCCGATTTCTCCATGGGATGACGCCTCCATGATCGTAATGCAGGCCGCCTGCTGCACCCAAAATATTCCATGTGAGCACTTTTGCTTGGCCATCTAGTCGCACCTCTGGTGCTTCGCCGCGTACATAGGTAAATCCCTTTTTTTGACAAGCAAAGCCTGCTGCACGCAAGATGCGGCTTGCGAGGCCAATGGCTAATGTGCCTATTGTCACTTGCCAGGGAAATAGGGCGAGTAGAGCGATGGTGCTGCCGATTCCCGCAACAATGAACGAGCGCAGCGCTAGCTCTTTTGTCTTAGATGTGCAGTTATCAAATTTAGTGGGGTCTAGAGGAGCCACTAAGCGATACCCAAGATAAGAGGCAAAACAAAAGGGTTCCGCAAGCCAAGAAGAGGCTTTTAAACAAAAACGGTCACAAAATTCCTCTTGCACTTCGCTAGACACGATAAACCTTTTAAAAATTTAAGAAGGAGCCAAGATGCAATAAACATTTATTAAAGTCAATGGGTATACACAAACGAGTTCAAAAGTTGGATTTTTGGCTGCGCCGCTTTGGCGCAGCCGAAAATCCAACTTTTGAACTCATTTGTGTATATGGAGATGTTGCATGACGTAGGGGAGAATGCCCCCTTTTTCATAGTATTCCACTTCAATGGGAGTGTTGAGACATAGTCGGATTGAGACTTTTTTTGATCCAAATTCTAGAGGGACTTCTTGTCTTGGGGAGAGTTTTTTGGGGAGGTGAAGAGAAAAGGTTTCGTGGCCGCGGATATCCAGAGTTTCCCAGCTATTGTCCTCTAAAAACTCCAAGGGCAAGACGCCCATTCCAATGAGGTTGCTGCGGTGGATGCGCTCAAAGCTTTGTGCAACGACTGCTTTAACGCCGAGAAGAGCGGTCCCTTTCGCAGCCCAATCGCGCGAGCTGCCCATGCCGTAATCTTTACCAGCGAAGATGATGAGGGGAATGTTTTGGCTTTTGTATTTTTGGCAGGCGTCGTAAATGGGCAAAATTTCTCCATCTGGCATGAACGCAGTAAAGCCGCCTTCTTTGCCTTTGGCCATTTTGTTGAGGATGCGCACATTTGCGAATGTGCCGCGCATCATGACTTCGTGATTGCCACGCCTGCTGCCGTAGGAATTAAAGTCTTCTGGACTCACCCCTTGTTTAAGGAGGTATTGGCCGGCTGGCGTATCGGGGCCGAAGGCGCCAGCTGGGGAGATGTGGTCTGTGGTTACCGAATCGCCAAGCAGCGCAAGGGGACGCATATTGTGGAATGGGATGCTAGGCTGAGTTTCGAAAAAGGGGGGCTTTCGGATGTAGGTGCTTTTGGGATCCCAGGGGTATTTAGCCCCTTTTTTGCAGGAGATTTTTTGCCAGACTGGGGCATCTTGATCAATGTGCGTATAACGTTTTTTAAACATGTCTGGTTGGATGGCTTGTTCAAGAGTGCGGTGGATCTCTTCTGTTGAGGGCCAAAGGTCTTTGAGGAAGACGGGCTTGTGTTGTTTGTCGTGACCGAGCGGTTCGTGGGTGAGGTCGATATCGATTCTACCAGCCAATGCAAAGGCGACAACCAGGGGCGGGGACATGAGAAAATTGGCTTTCACAGAGCTATGGATGCGCGCTTCAAAATTGCGATTGCCGCTAAGGACGCTTGCCGTGATTAAGTCATTTTCTTTGATGGCATGTTCAATTTTTGCATCGAGAGGGCCACTGTTGCCAATGCAGGTTGTGCATCCGTAAGCTACGAGCTGAAATCCGAGTTGATCGAGATATGGTTGCAGGCCCGTTTTTTGTAGATAGTCCGTTACGATGCGCGATCCGGGAGCCAGGCTCGTTTTAACCATGGGGTGGACGGTGAGCCCTTTTTCGACTGCTTTTTTGGCGAGCAGCCCTGCGCCAATCATGACAAAAGGGTTGCTTGTGTTGGTGCAACTGGTGATGGCGGCAATGACGATGGTGCCGTGTCGTAGCGCTCCTTTGAGGGGAACTGCTTCTGTGTATCCAGGTGGAGTGATTGCATGGGTGAAGGGGCGGTTTGTGAGCATCTCCTCTTCACTCCAGATCGCGTGCGCGCTTTCTGGAGCGGTCGTGCCTCCTGAATCGAGGGGGGCTTCAGTGGTAAAAGCGCCATTTTCGTGGAGATAGACGGTTTTGCGCCACTGCGTTTGTGGTTTATGATAGCCACCTTTTTCAAGTGGTGCTTTGAGTAATTCGTGGAATTGTGCCTTGAGGTCGGTAAGGATGATGCGATCTTGAGGCCGCTTGGGACCTGCAACGCAAGGCTTTAGCGATGCAAGGTCTAAATCGATGACTTTTGTGTAGTCGATGGCTCCTTGTTTCGGAATGCCAAAAAGATCTTGCGCTTCGAGGTATTTTTCAACGAGCTCTATGTGTTTGCTATCGCGCCCCGTCATGCGTAAGTAGTCGATCGTTTTTTCATCTGCAGGGAAAAAACCGATGGTTGCGCCATATTCGGGAGCCATGTTGCCGATGGTTGCGCGGAGAT
>JAKAFF010000047.1 GCA_021818045.1 bacterium | reverse complement strand
ATGACTTCATTAGGCATTGTAACCGCCCACACGGAAATCCCTTTTGCCAGATCCGGCATCCCCAGCGAATTTCAGGACCATATCGAGATTGTCCGAGGCAATGCCACACTCGATGAAGCTGAAGTCGTCCTTCTCGAAGATACGTGTCATTTTGACAAAGAACAACAGAAACAAATGATAGCATTTGCTAATCGCTGCCTAAAAAAAGGCGATATTCTTCTTCGAGAAGGATGGCATTATTTACAACCCAGGCCTCCTCATACACTACAATCCCATCCTCTTCTTGCACCCTGGTTAAAAAATTCTGAAATTGAAGAATATGGGTGGGAAGATAAGGAACTAATCGATACTACTAATGAACTTGTTTGCAAAGCGGTTCAATTACACTACCATTTCCAATGTGCCGTTGCTTCCATGGAAAGCAGAATATCTGATTTAGGTAAGGTTGATGGAGTAACGCGATCTCAGGTACAGAATATACGATGTGTATACGATAGATTATGCGTTATTTTGAAAAGATCCCAAAATGCATATTATTGTGCTTCCCTCACCCTTGAAGGAAGAAACCAATTTTTTGTTAAAGCTCGTGAAAATTTTCCGAAGAAGAAAGTATTCGCACATCTGGGCGCAGCCCACGTTACAGAGGTGCTACTCAAACAGTTCCCAAATGACAAAATTCTACGCATTCAATTCAAAAAGCAATTGCAAAAGCAGGCTTTATTTGAAGAAAGGCTAAAAATTATTAATAAGGAACCAGATGCTGATTCTCCTCTTTTGGTTGACGACACGCCAGATGCCGCCATTCCTACTTTCGATTCCCTACCTGCTAAAAAGCTGCGAGAAGACATCTATAAACTTGAAAAGGACTTGCATGATCAGCCTATTGATTACACGCGCAAATTGATTCATGCCCTGAAGTTTTGGCAAGCGCTTGATCAGATTCAGGAAATGTATAGAAATCTGAGATTTGACGATCGACGTACGCTGGAGTGGATTGAAAATCTTGAAAAGGCATGGAAAGCCATGTGCGAATCCTTAAAAACTCCACCGCTTCGGGAACCTAGTTCTAGCGCGATGGAGAGCGATAAAAATGTAATACCCATCATGAATGAAGAGGCCAACAAATTGGGTCTTCGGGCTATACGATTCACCAAGGATCCTGGTAACGTTAGTACCCATGAAATCCAAGCCTTTGTGCAAGCTGTTGTTGAATTGCATATTGCGCAAGGACATCTTGAACGTCATCAACAGCTTTCCTCACCTCCAACTGAGCTAGACGAAGCCCAGATGCGATTTAATCAAGCAGCGCAGGCCTTTCTTGAGCTTGAGAGTAAGTTTGGATTCCAAGTCGAATACATCGAAACCCCACTTGAGCAATATGAGTCGGAACAGCACCAACGTGAAAAGGCGAATGTAAGCAAAGCCTCTGCACCAACCGCCGCTAGTGCTTCAGTGCCATCCGCAGTCACTCCAGCAAGCGATAGATTTGAAATGAATATTGAGAATCAAGAGGCCAGAAAGTTCGGCCTTTTGGGAATACGATTCACCAAGGACCCAGCTTCTATAGCTCCAAAGCTAAAGGAAGACTTTGTGAAGGCAACTGTTGAGTTGTATATTGCTCAAGCACAACTCGCACAATACCAGCAGCTTTCCTCTTCAAAAACGCAGTTAGATGCAGCCCAAAAGCGCTACGATCAAGCGACGCAGGCCTATTGCGGGTTTGTAGAAAAGTGCGGATTCCAAATTGAATACATCGAAACCCCTCTGGAGCTATACACATCTGAACAGCCGAGATACGAAAAATATGAACGCAAAAAGAGCGACTGACCGGATTTCTGAAGCGCGAATAAAAAAAACCTCCGAGGGTTGCTCGGAGGTTTTTTCGCATAGAGCAGAAAAAAGGGAGATTAGCGTTTGGAGAATTGGAAACGCTTGCGAGCGCCTTTTTGGCCGTACTTCTTCCGCTCTTTTTTACGAGGATCCCGTGTCAAATAACCCAATTGTTTGAGATCGCCGCGAGTCTCTTCATCTTCGAGAACCAAGGCTCTGCTCAAGCCAAGACGAGTCGCAACGGCTTGAGACTCAAGCCCGCCGCCTTTTACACGGATGAGCAAATCAACCGATTCAGGCTTGGATACTTTATGAAGAGGCGCAAGGATTAGATCGCGCTGTAGCTGCAGGGGGAAATAGGCCTCAAACGGGCGTCCATTGACGTCAATTTTTCCAGATCCTTTTTTCATTCTAACTGAAGCTACGGCAGTCTTTCTTCGGCCGGTACCAATGATCTCTTCTTGTTTTGCCATGAGTTAATAATCCTTTAAATGTTCACAGGGGTAGGCTGTTGGGCTGCTAAATCGTGCTCAGCACCCTTAAAGATACGGAGCTTTTTCACTTGCTGTCCAGCGAGGCGGGTCTTTGGCATCATGCCTTTAATCGCGTGCATCAAGACATATTCCGGTCTGCGGGCGATCATCGTATTATAAGGCACCTCTCTCAAGCCGCCTATGTAACCAGTATAGCTCTTATAGATTTTACGAGCTCCCTTCATTCCAGTTACTTGAATCTTTTCCGCATTGACGATCACTACGCCATCGCCGCAATCGACAGAAGGCGTGTAGTCTGGACGGTGCTTGCCGCGAAGGATTTTGGCCACTTCGGCAGCAAAACGACCCAGCGTCTTTCCAGATGCGTCCAGTAAATACCATTTGCGAGTCTGTTCCGCCTGCTTCTTGGTCATCAGGGGGGTTTTTTGTTTATGGTTCATGTCAGAATCCTTCTAGAAATGAAACGCTATCATACTTCCATTGCCGATTTTTTGCCAACAATCAATTTTTGTTTGCCCAAAGCTCTGGAGATCCCCTATCATGTTTACTCTATGAAAGAACTTAAGACTTATTTTATTCGCACTTATGGCTGCCAGATGAATGAGCTCGATACGGAGATCATGGCGGGCCAGCTGCAAAAAAAGGGCTTAGTCCCTGTTGGGGACGAGGAAGCGGCCGATGTTTTAATTTTCAATACTTGCTCTATCCGCGACCTTGCGGAGCGAAAGGTAATGGGCAAACTGGGGCGGATGGGCCGAGGCCAAAAACGGCACGGCATCATTGGGGTCACAGGCTGCATGGCTATGGCCAAGAAAGACTCTTTATTTCGCAAATTTCCCCACTTAGACTTTGTCCTAGGAACGAATAACATCACCGATTTGGATGTCATTCTAGATGAGGTGCTCTATACCCAATCTCAAGTCCATAAGACAGAGGATCGATTTGAAGAAAATTTAGACTATCTAGCCGCAAAACGCGATAATAAAATTAAAGCCTATGTCTCCATTATCCGAGGCTGCGATAAATTTTGTACGTACTGTGTGGTGCCCTATACCCGAGGCCAAGAGGTCTCCCGCCCCCCTGAAAGCATTGTAGAAGAGTGTAAAAAACTAGTTGACGACGGATATAAAGAAATTACTTTACTTGGGCAAAACGTCAACAGTTATGGAAAAGACAAGCCTGAGTGGGGCTGTTTGTTCCATGATTTACTACACAAGTTGGACTCTATTGCAGGGATGGAGAGGGTCCGCTTCATGACCTCGCACCCGATCGATATTACCGTTGAGCTCATGCAGGCCATCCGAGATCTCCCCTCCCTTTGTGAATTTGTCCATTTCCCCATTCAAGCGGGATCCAGCCGCATCCTCAAAAAAATGCACCGCATCTACACCAAAGAGCAATATCTAGAGAAAGTAGCTCTCTTGCGGCAAATCGTACCCAATGTCAGTCTCGGCACGGATATCATCGTGGGCTTTCCCACAGAAACAGACAGCGAATTCCAAGAAACCTATGACGTCATGAAAGAGATCCGCTACTCTCTTGCATTTATTTATGCCTATAGCCCGCGCAAAGGAACTCCTGCGATGCGATGGAAAGACGATATCCCTGAAGAGGTGAAGCAAGAGCGCTTGCAACGTCTGTTAGAATTGCAAGAACAGGTCAGCAACGAAGAGCGCTCCCAAATGATCGGCTCTACCGTTGAAGTTCTCGTCGAAAGGTGGAATAAAGATGGCAAAACATTAAAAGGACGGACTCGCTGTTGGAAGAAAGTGATCTTCGAGGGCGATGCATCTTTAATCGGCAGCTTGCAACAAGTAACCGTCCACAGCTTTGGCCACGAGACCCTTATCGGGACACTCGCCACCAAACCACTTATTATACACAAATGAATTCAAAAGTTGGTTTTATACCAATCGCAATAAATAACTTCATATTTATTGCGATTGGTATCAGTGCAACATGTGCCGAAACTTCTCTTCACTCAGCACTGCAATACCCAATTGTTGCGCTTTCTCGTATTTTGAGCCAGGGTCGCTGCCCAAAAGCAGGTACGCAGTATTTTTGCTGACTGACCCGGACACTTTGCCGCCCCGCTCTTTAATCAGCGCTGTGGCCTCATCGCGGCTATAATGTTCTAGCGTGCCCGTAATCACGAATACTTTGCCAGCAAACGGATGCCCAGTCATTTTCTTTTTCATTTTCTGCGGGCGCACCCCGTGAGCTAGCAATAGGCGAATCTCTTCTAAGTTCTCCTTGTCCTTGAAGTGCGCCCGAATCGCCGTAGCCATTTTTTCTCCAATGCCTTCAATGGCAAGAAGCTCTTCAAGACTCATATGGATCAAAGCATCTAAATCACCTGCTTCTTCGGCCAATAGCTCTGCTGTTTCAACACCCACATACTTGATTCCCAATGCCATAATGAAACGAGCCAATGTACAATTGCGAGACGCCTCAATGCTATCTAATAAATTTTGGATCGACTTTTCTTTAAACCCCTCTAATTTCGCCAAATCTTTTGCATCGAGTAGATAAATATCTGAGACGCGGCTGACCAAGCCTTTGTCTGCCAATTGCTCTACGACACGCTCCCCCATATGTTCGATATCCATCGCATGTTTTGAGGCAAAATAGACAAGGCGGCGTACCTTTTGCCCGCTGCAACGGGGGTTGGGACAGCGCACAGCCACCTCCCCTTCGAGATGGATCACCTCTGTTTTGCAAATGGGGCAGTGTTTCGGCATATGCCATGTTTTGCTATTGTGCGGCCGTTTCTTAAAATCGACTCCTACAACCTGCGGAATGACATCCCCCGCTTTTTCAATTGTGACCCAATCTCCTACGCGAATGTCTTTGCGCGTCACCTCATCTTGGTTATGCAATGTGGCCCGCGAAATCGTACTACCTGCTAAATACACGGGCTCAAGTTCCGCAACTGGCGTCAATACACCGGTTCTACCGACTTGCACTGTGATCTCATTGAGTCTTGTGTGCGCCTGCTCGGGCGCGAATTTATAAGCCACTGCGTAACGCGGCGCCTTTCCTGTAACCCCCAGCTGCCCATGAAGCTTTAATTCATCGACTTTGATGACAATGCCATCGATTTCAAAGGGCAAATGGCCTCGGAGTTTATGAATCTTTTCTGCAAAGTGCATGATCTGTTCTACAGTGGAGCAAACGCAAAGGTGCTCTGCCATTGCAGTAGGCAGTCCGATTTTTTTGAGGTAGTGGTGCACTTCATGCTGTGTGGGCACTGGAGAATACCCTTCGCCAATCCCATAAGCGATCAAATTGAGCTTGCGCTTTGCCACTTCACGAGGATTTAGCAATTTCAAAGATCCGGCCGCCGCATTGCGAGGGTTTGCAAAGGGCTCAAGTCCGTCCTCTTCTCGCTCAGCGTTAATCGCATGAAACGTGGCAAGGCTCATATACACCTCACCGCGCACCTCCAATACATCCGGTATATGCGATCCATGTAAAAGCAAAGGCACTGCGTGAATCGTTTTGATGTTTGCGGTGACGTCATCTCCCGTTTTCCCATTGCCGCGGGTGAGTGCATGGGTAAGGCGCCCCTTTTCATAGGTCAACGAAATCGAAGTGCCATCCATTTTTAATTCGCAGCAAAAAGCCACCTGCTTTTTCTCCACTAATTTGTGGACGCGATGAACAAATTCTTCCACCTCTTTTTCCGAGTAGGTGTTATTCAAAGACATCTGAGGAGTCAAGTGCTCCCGCTGCACAAATCCTTCTGTAGGTGATTCGGCAATTCTTCTAGTTGGAGAATGGGGTAAAATATGATCTGGGTGCGCTTTTTCATAAGCGATCAGAGCGTGCATTTTCTGATCGTATTCGTAATCTGAAATCACCGGGCGTGCTTGATCGTAATAATGCTTGTCGTGCTCGATCAACTCTTCTGCTAAAACGATGTACTCTCTTTGCGTTTTCGGAATGTGCATGGCCTTAACAAATCTCGTCGATCAAGATAAGGAGGCTCTCCTTTGCTGTCAAGTCAGAGAAAAGATCATGGTGGCCAAAGGAGCTAGCTGGATCGTGAATCCTTCTGGATGAATCTCTACCCCCTCATTGATCTTCCCTGAGCCCCCATAACATACGGCATCTGAGTTAAATAGCTCTTGTACTTGGAGGACTCCCTTCACGCGAATCCAATAATTGGCGCGATACTCTGGCGTAAAATGGTGCACGCAAAGAAGGCGCTGCTGGCTAGAGGCGCGGAAATAGACAATCACACTTTGATCTGCATCTGCAAAATCGACCCACTCAAACCCTTTCCAATCAAAGTCAATTTCCCATAGAGCGGGATTCTGTAGATACAGCCGATTGAGATCGCGCACCAAAGCAAACATGCCTTGATGAGGGGTATGTTGCAACAGATGCCAGTCGATCTGGGCTTTGCAATCCCACTCATTGCGCTGAGCTACTTCCCCCCCCATAAACAGCAACTTTTTACCAGGCTGACAGATCATATAACTGTAAAGCAGGCGCAAATTGGCAAACTGCTGCCACTGAGTGCCAGGCATTTTATGCAGTAGACTTCGCTTACCATGCACCACCTCATCATGGGAAAGAACGAGCAAAAACCGCTCTGAAAAAGCGTACAGAAGGGAAAATGTCAGATCATTTTGATGATGTTTTCGATAGACCGGATCTTTTGAAAAATAGCGCAAAGAGTCATTCATCCACCCCATATTCCATTTTAAATCAAAGCCAAGGCCATCTGGATGGGTCACTCCCGTAAAAGAGGAAGACTCTTCCGCAATCATTAAAACGCCCGGAAAGCGCTCGTGGACAACCGCATTGAGATGTTTGAGAAATTCGATTCCCTCTACATTAAAATTGCTGCCATCAGCATTGGGGATCCACTCTCCTGCCTTACGGCCATAATCGAGATAGAGCATGGAGGCCACTGCATCAACCCGCAACCCATCAATGTGCATTTTGTCGAGCCAAAATAGGGCGCTTGCAATCAAAAAATTCGACACCTCTTTGCGACCATAATTAAAAATCGCCGTCTGCCAATGAGGATGGATCCCTTTGCGAGGATCTTCGTGCTCATATAGAGCGGTCCCATCAAACCGATTGAGCGCGTAATCGTCTGTCGGGAAATGAGCGGGAACCCAATCTAAAATCACCCCGATCCCCTCTTGATGCATGTGATCGACGAAAAACTGAAAATCAGTAGGTGTTCCATAACGACTAGTCACAGAGAAAAATCCCGTGACCTGATACCCCCAAGATTCATCCAATGGATGCTCCATTACGGGCATGATCTCCACATGGGTAAATCCCATCTCTTTACAATAACTTGCTAAATCAACTGCAATGTCTCGATAATTTGGGAACTCTTTTTCATATTGGCGCCAAGACCCCAAATGCACTTCATAAATAGAGATTGGTTGATTGAGTTTCCTTTGTCTCCAAGAGGCATCGCCCCATTTATAAGCGCTCAGGTCATACACAACAGATGCCGTAAGGGGGCGCATCTCAGAGTAAAAGGCATAAGGGTCGCTTTTAATGCGTACATAGCCCTCTTTTGTATGAATCTCGAATTTATACTTTTCCCCAACGCCAATCCCCGGGACAAATAGCTCCCAAATCCCAGAGCTTCCCATACTGCGCATAGGACAAACGCGTCCATCCCAATGGTTGAAATCTGCCACAAGATAAACACTTGCGGCATTCGGAGCCCAAAGAGCAAACTGCACTCCTTCTTCTTTTACCTGAGCCCCCAACACTGAATAGAGATTATAGTGGCATCCTTTATTGAATAAAAATGTGTCGAGCTCACCCACAATGGGTAGCGAAGCATAAGGATCTTTTGCTAAAAGGCCATTCTGGTGATAGACCCGATAATCTGCAGGACCAATTTTTTTGGATAAAACATACTCAAACAAACCGCTATCTGCAACCTGTGTTGCCTCTACAATTTGCCCGCACACTTCGAGATAGATCTTTTCGGCTCCCGGCCTCCACAAGCGAATGATCTGCCCTTTTTGGGTAGAGTGTAGCCCTAAAAAATGATGCGGATCGTAATGACGCGCTTCATTTAAAAGAGTCACATCCAAAGAGCTATCACTTTCTATAGGCACAAACGATTTCACATTAATAAATTGATATCTGACTTGGGTATACATGTTTTGTTGCTATTAATACAACCACTCCATATACCCAAGGAAATTCAAAAGTTGGCCGTAGGCGCTCGAATGGGCCTAAATTTATCCCTCACTCGACGTCTTAAGGCTTGGCCTAAGTCTGACTCTGCGGTTACGGTCGCTAACACAGCAAAAAAACCTAGGATCGCCCCCTTATTAACCGGGGCGATAAACAGGTGACAAGATGCGCCGCGAGGCAAAGCCAGATTGAAGCGAAGCGGCCCGAAGGAGGAGCCCATAGTAAAACTATGGGCGACGATGGAGGGTCAATATGGCAAAGCCGCAGCAAGCAAACTGTCATCTGTTTATCGCCCCGGTTAATAAAACCTTCAAAGT
>JAKAFF010000046.1 GCA_021818045.1 bacterium | reverse complement strand
CTGTTGCACAAAGCGATGCGGTTGTATCCTTTTTGCAGAGGCATACTCGTATTGCTACTATAGATTCTACAAAGATTGCTCACTTATTTCAGCGCATATCTTCAGCATTCAATCGCATTCAATCGACCGGGGCCAGGTGGAATTTGAAAATAAAGGGCAATAAGGAGTTCCCTAGATCCGTAGTCCTCGCTCCTGGATTAGATGGTCAGTTGAAAGTTTTTGTGCTCACTAGTTTAAAAAAAGGTGATGGGGGCGTCCAAGATAGGCTAAAGCAAGCCAAACAAGTTTTGTTACTTACCGAGGGCCGAGCTTATTTAGACATTTGCTGTAGGAATCAGGGATTAGGGGTTGCGACCTTGCGCGCTGCGCGTATTATGAAAGATTTGGATCCATCTGTTGTGCTCATGCCCATTGCTGTATTTTCTCTTTTCGAAAAAGGAAGACGAAAATTTCATTTTATCAGGGCCAATTCTGCGCATGGGACTTTACAAAACGTGTTGTCAACTAGCTTGCTGACAACGCTGCAAAGGTGGGAACTGACCCTTGAAATTTTGCGTCTTTTACGAGCTTTAGAAGATCGCACAATTGTGCATAGGTCGATACAAAGCTCTCATTTTGTAGTAGAACAGATGAACCCTTGGTCATTGAGGTTGGTCAATTTTGACTTAGCTATGGCAGCGAATGAAGATCCAGATTTATCAGTGAATTTGGATTTGTATCGATATACAGCGCCAGAGACAGTAGCTGCAATCGTCAAGGGGCAAGAATTTATGTTGCCGGGAACATCCATTTCTGAAGAGCGATTGAGGTTTTGTCTAGATCAATTAGAGATGTGCCCCCATGACTTGCAAAAGGGATTCTATTTGGCTGGATATTTCCCGGGGATTTTTGATCCAGAAGTGATCCCTACAAAAGAGAGTGTGGAACAATATATTGCAGCTTTTAAAGCGTCAGTTACTACGCAAAGCAACCAATTTCAAGGAGCCTTTGTCATAGGGGCAGTTCATGGCCATCTATTGGTTGTGCCCGAGAGCTCTGTTGAGCGGGCAGTTACGTATGAAAATCCTAGATGGTGGGACCATCATCAGTTCGAAGATAGTCCGGCGTTGCAGACATTATTAGAGGGGATGTGTCATCCGAATCCAGGTCGGCGTTGGACAGCGCAGCGAGCTTACGCATTTGTATCAGAGCACATAGCAACATTACGTCCACACGAAACGCTTCCCGAAACAACTTGCCCCCTCTAAGAGAGCCGCGTAAAATCGATGTGTCCATGGCGCACGTCTACATGGACAAGTTTGACCTTGATGAAATCGCCTACATCCAGGCCCTGTTGGCTTTTAATGAGTTTCCCCTCAACAGGAGGTGTCTGTAGTCTAACCCAGGTGCCTCTCGGAGTTACTCCTGTGACCATGGCTTGGAACTCGCGGCCTAATTCTTTTTGCAGAACAAAAGCTGCTGCACATTTGGTGAGTTGCCGCTCGATTTTGCTTGCGTCATCTTCTTTTTCTGTGCAGTGGAAAGCCAGTTGCGCAAGCTCTTCATTTGTATAGATCGCTTGTCTTTGCAATAAGGCGCACTTGAGAAGTCTTTGCATAATGAGATCGGGGAAGCGTCGATTAGGCGCTGTGGCATGGGTGTATTCGTGCTCTGCTAAATCGAAATGGCCAGGAGATGGTTTCCCGGGGATCCCCAGGACGTATTCGCCCCTGCCTAATAGCTTAATGATAGCCAAAGAAAGGTCGGGGAATTGGAGCGGCGCCTCTTTTTGTTGCTTTAGCAGAAATTGGCGCAGCGCTTTAGGCTCGGGTTGTGTGGGAAGAGTTTCTCCCACATTTTTTGCGATGGCGAGGATGCGATCCCACCGTTTGGGCGTTTTGACAACGCGGCGTAGTGTTGCGTGATGTGCCTGTTTTAAATAACAAGTGACCGCAACGTTCGCAGCAATCATACTATTTTCGATGAGCTTATGGGCCCGATTGCGCTCTTGTTGTTCGAGACTTACAGGAATGCCGTTGACTAAGATGGGCTGCAGCTGCATTTCCGCAAATTCAAGAGCTCCTTGTCGGTTGCGGTATTCTTGAATTTTTTGCGCAAGGCGGTCTTGCAGTGCGAGCTGTTCATGCAGCCCTGCGATAGAGGGGATCGGTTTTTTACAAATCGCATGTTCTAGCCAGGCGCCGACGCAAGGGTAGTTGAGTTTGGCTTTGTTGTGCACTAAAGCGTGATAAATAGCTGCAAGATCAAACTTCCCATCCTCTGCAATAGATACTTCAATGACGATTGCGCAGCGATCGCAGTGCTCGTTGAGAGAGGTGAGGTTGTTGGAGAGCTTCAATGGCAGCATGGGAAAGACTTTGGTCGGTGTGTAAATCGATGTGGTATTGTGTGCAGCAAATGCATCGATGGGGGTCCCTTTTTTCACAACGGCATCGACATCTGCAATCGCAACGTATAGCCGATTCGCTTCTGCGTAAGTGAGCTGATCTAAATCTTTAGAGTCTTCATTATCAATCGAAATCCAGAGGAAGTGGCGCAAATCCTTGACCTCTTTGTGCTCTTGGGCAGGAGTGTGGATACTCTCTAGTTGTTCTAAAGCGTTTTTGGGGAATTCTGGGAGAAAGCCTCGTTGGATGAGGGCGTCGCGTGCAATTTCTTCTAAAGCAAGCCGTTTGGATGTCATGAGTGCTCCCAAGGGTAGGGACGCATTGGCTCTGGAATGCTCTCTTTGCTTTGCATTTCTAAAAACAATTCAGGAAGTTGTCCTAAAAAGCCGTGCTTTGAAATTTGATCGCCAGAGACGAGCGCCGCAATTTTTGCAAGTGTTGGATTTTTAATCATTTCTGGGTGTCTGGTAGAACCTCGGATCGGAATGGGCAGGACTAAATTTTTGGGAAGATGGCGGATACCGAATGATTTTTTTAAAGTTGCGGCTGGGATGCCGAGGAACATATGGATTTGGTCGTTTGCGATATCGATATGTCCCCAAGAGCAGACGTGGATCGAATCGGCGAGCAGAGCATCCACTCTACCTGTGTGGACAACGCCATCTTGTAGATGAAAAGAGAGGGGAGAAAACCAGGCGTGAAATGTCGATGTGGGAGTCCCTTTGAGAAGATGGATAACGGCGGTGAGATATTTGCCAGACCGGCACTCCACTTGCCCCATATCTAAAGTGCCTTTAGCTTGCAGATTTTTTAAAGAAAAGGGGAGAGAAAAAGAGCCCTCTTGTAACTGGAGGGTAATGGGAGATTTAGCGTCGATGGCGCTGAAAAAGAGTGGATTTGCGTCTTTCAGCCACTCTTTACACAGTTTGGCAGTGAGCTGAATATGGGCTGTGAGGGGCTCTTGGAGCGTCACCGTACCATGGCTCCAAACTCCGCGCATGTGCGTCTGGATATGGTTGGAGGAGAAGATGAACTCAAAGGGAGCGCTTTGGAACAGTTTCCAGAGCGGGGCATGGATGGTGAGGTGTCCATCCATTTCGGGATCGTTCCAGTGGATCCCTTGCAGTTTTTGGGGTCCATGCCAAGAAAAGCGCAACGATTGAATGGTTGGGCGCATGCCCACTTTGGATGCGATCATCTGTTCGCAAATCGCCCCCCCTCCTATATAAGACAAAAGGGTCGGTAAAGAAAGGAGCAATAGCAGACTTAGACCAAAAAGCCACTTGCGCATAGATATCTCAGGATACCTGAGATTGTTTTTGCGTCACGCATTTTATGCTCGAGAATTTGTTTTTTTGCATCTTTCGGGGAGATGGCGATCACATCGATCATCTCATCATCATCAGCGGGGATGGTGGATGGGTAGAGATCGCTTGCAAGAAAAAGGTGTAAGTATTCATCGCAATAACCGGGTGCTGTGTAAAAGCCGCCCAGAGATTGGAGTGTTTTGGCTCCAAAACCTGTTTCTTCCTGTAGCTCTCTTGCGGCACAAGCAATAGGCTCTTCGTTTGGTTCTAATGTACCAGCTGGCAGCTCTAGCAAAATCTCTTTTGCGGCTCTGCGCCATTGCTGCACCAAAAGGATATCGCCAGAGGGGGTGATGGGGATGATGACCACAGCGCCGGGGTGATGCACAATTTCTGCGGTTTTACGCCCCGATGGAAGAAGGTACGTTTCGATGGCAAACTGCAAAATGCGGCCAGAATAGATCACTTTTGTCTCTTGCAGCCCTTGTTGTTCTTGCTCTTTTTGGATTTGTGCTTTCACTCGACAGTCACCGATTTGGCCAAATTGCGGGGTTGATCGATATCGCAGCCAAGGCTTAAGGCAATGTAGTAGGCAAGTAATTGTCCTGCAACTGTGGAGGTGAATGGGGCCAGCTTATCGCTCGTAGAGGGGAGCCAAATGACATCATCTGCGACTGCGGAAACTGCGCTGAGCTCTTTTGGGGCGAGCGCAATGATTGGAGCTCCACGCGCTTTCACCTCTTGCAGATTGCTCAAAATCTTTTCTTCGGTTTGTTTGTTTGCGCAAAACGCAACGACCGGAAAATGGGTATCGATTAAAGCGATCGGTCCATGTTTCAGCTCTCCTGCTGGATATCCATTGGCATTGACGTAGGAGATCTCTTTGAGTTTTAATGCCGCCTCCAAACAAGTCGGATACATATAATGGCGACCCATGAAAAAAAAGTTCCGAAAATGGCTATATTTTTTTGCAATTTGCTGAATAAGTGGTGCAAGCTTTAGCACCTCTTGGATCTGTGCGGGGATGGTTTTAATCTCTTCTGCGCTTTGACGGGCAAAGAACTTGGCTAAAAGATAAAGGACGGCGATTTGCGATGTAAAGGCCTTGGTAGAGCAGACGCTCATTTCTGGACCTGCCTTTAAAAAAATGCACCCATCTGTTTCCCGAGTAAGTGTCGAGTTTTTTACATTGCAAATGCCAAGAACCTTCAACCCTCGAGACTTGAATTCGCGCACAGCTGCAATCGTGTCGGCCGTCTCTCCTGATTGGCTGATGGCAATGACGAGAGTTTCTTCTGGAACGATTCTAAAACGGGCCTCTGATGCGATCTCTGTGTGGGACGGGATTTGCGCAATATCTTCCAAAAATAAAGATCCGATCATCCCCGCATGTGCTGAAGTGCCGCAACCGATGAACCACACCCTTTTGGCGTTGCGAAATGTTTCTGGAAGGGCTTCGAAGAGCACCTCTTTTTCGTCCATTCTTCCAAAGATTGCCTTTTGAACGGTTGCGCTTTGCTCGAAAATCTCTTTGAGCATGTAATGGGCAAAACCTCCTTTAGAAGGAGGTGTGTGGTGTCCCTCTAGTCGTTCTGGTTGTTTGCAAAGGGGTAAGTTTTGGGAATTGAATAAAGAGATTTTCCCTTTTTGGATCAGGGCCACCTCGTCTTTTCGCAAGAAAAGGACATTTGGAGTGGAGCTTAAAAAAGCGTTGGGGTCGGAGGAGATCACGGCCTCGGTCCCCGCATCATCATATCCAATTGCAAGAGGGCACTCCCTGGCAGCGGCTACGATGCGATCGGGAAAGTCTTTGTGAATTACAGCGATGGCAAAATGCCCTTTTAATAAAGGGAGTACTTTTTGGACGGCCTCTACCAACTCGCCCTTGTAGTGATGCGCAATCAATTGGACAATTACTTCTGAATCTGTTTCAGAGACAAATCGCACGCCGTGCATTTGTAAATCGGAGCGCAGTACGTCGTAATTTTCGATGATCCCATTGTGCACAAGGGCGATATCGCACTTTTCATCGAGATGGGGATGGGCGTTATTCGAGGAGACTTTTCCATGGGTGGCCCAGCGCGTATGTCCGATGGCCACATCGAGCTTTTGAAAGGGGAGTTTTTGTTGCAAAACGTGGAGCTTTCCGGCCTCTTTGCAGTAGGCAATTTGACCATTTTCCACACCCGCGATCCCGGTGGAGTCATATCCACGATATTCTAAAAGCTGCAGGCCATTTAGACACACTTGCAGAGAGTCTTTGGTTCCGATATAGCCAAAAATGCCGCACATATCAGCCCTTTTTTTCTGCTATAATATTTAAAAATAGGGGGAATTCTTTCCTTGCTCGGTCCTCAATTTTCGCTCTTGCGCCCTCGCTTTTTTTATCGGAACACCACTCCTCCAGGCCAATGATGAGAAGCCCATTTTTCATGAGCCACTTTGTGTAATCGGAAATGGGGTGGTGGTAGGAGTAGGTTTGGGCCGATTTTTCTCCTTTGCTGGGGTTTGTTTGGATGGGAATCTTCAGGGGCGACATATAGCAGTTCTCGCGTCGGTATTGGATTTTTGTATGCTCATCAAAACCCCATTCGCTTTGCCGTGCAATGCGAAAGCAGGGGTGATTCATCACGATAAAGAGTCTTCCCCTTTTTTTTAAGTGTAAAGCGGCGATTGCGATGGCTTTTTCTCCGTGTTCGATATTTTGCAAAGAGAGGAGAAAGCACGCTTTGTCAAAATCCTTTTTTTCTATTGGTAAAGGCTCACTTGCATCTGCTGTGATAAAGGATCGGTTGGGGGTGAGCTTTTTTGCTGTGTCGATGAGGGCTTTTGAGGCATCTATGCCGCAATATTCCATCTCTTGAGGCAAATGCCTTGCCAAAACCCCTTGTCCACATCCCAAATCGAGCAAGGAGCCTTGGGTTCCAAGGAGCCGCAACATGTTAGGAATGACGATTGCTTGGTGATAGTAATGCCCTTTTTCGCCGACGCAAGAGCTATACCAAGGTTCGGAAGAGTCCCAATTTTTTGCCATGCGGCCGATCATAGCAGAGCCGATCAATCATTCCAAGATTCCTGAAAATGGCTTGCGAGGGGATACGTATTTGGAGTCAGCGTTTCATAGTAGTAGTTGATTCGTCCCACTTTGAAATCATAAACCCAAAGCAGCAGATTGACGGGAGGTAAAAGAGCAATGGCCCCGCGCACTATATTCAAAAGTCCGTGCAGCGAGTGATTGACCCCTTCTTGTAGCTTGTCTCGGTAGTCGCGATGCCATTGAAGGTATGAGTACATGCTGCGGATTAAAGCAAAAGCTGTCCCTGCCACCATTTGGACTCCTCCTGCTAAAATCCGAATCATGCCGCTAAATGAAGCGATCATTGGAATGCGGTCGATCGGATTGAGCACGAGCTCCATTTTGGCGAGCCGCTGTTGCACGCAATGCATATTGTCCTCCATGTATAAAAGGACAAGGAAAATATCTAATTGCTACTTAAAGTTCAACTCATTTGTGGATGCGCCAATGCGGTTTGCGTGCAGCATAAATCAGGAGTGGGGCGATGCAAAAAATGAGGGTTGCCCCTATGAGGAAACTTTCTAAGATAATGAGAGCGCCTGTTTCGATTTGACTTGGGGGGAAGTAGCTGATGATCACCCCAAAAGATGCTCCAGTAATGCCGCAAATAGAGGTGATCCACATGCCGATATTTCCGTATGGGATTTTATAGGGCCTTTCTACATTGGGGTATTTGTAGCGCATGACGATGCCTGTAATGAACATCAAAATATACATGAGCATATAGAGTAAGGCCGAGAGGGCAACGAGCACCCAATACGAGCTATTGACTGAAGGCATGAATAAAAAGACGAGCGACAGGGCTGTTACAATCAAGGCCTGGGTAATCAAGATATTGACGGGCATTCCTTGTGCATTCGTCCTATGGAAAATGGGAGGCAAGTCTCCATGTTCCGCTGTTGCATAAAGGCCGCGGCTAGGTCCTACAATCCATGTGCTCATCATCCCAAGGGCGCCAAATGTGGTGACGGCGGCGATGAGGGGCAAGCCCCAAGGCATGTGAAATGCCTGAAACAGGTAGCGAAAAGCTTCCATGCCTCCAGAGGCGAGCTGGATCTGTTCGTTTGGAACGACGGCTGCGATGGCGAGTGCTCCAAAGACAGAAAAGAGCAAGATCAAGGCTGCAGATAAAAAAATGCCAAAGGGATAGTCGCGTTGCGGATTGCGCACATCTTTTGCGTGGACTGCTGACATCTCCATGCCGCCGAGTCCGAGCAAGACTCCTGATAAAAGGACGAGTTGGTTGATAGAGGTCAATGAGGGGAGCATGGCATCCCAAGAGAAGGTAATTTGGATGGGGTGGCCAGTGAAGATCCAAATCAAACCGAGCGCGATAATTAGGAGAATGGGGACGATGGTCCCAAATAACGCTGTAATGGTGCTGATCCATCCCGACACGCGCATCCCCAAAAAATTGATGAACGTAACGGACCAAAAGGTGATGAGGATCGCAGACATGACATAGAGTTTGTTATTGGCGAGATTCGGGTCGATAATATAGGCAAAAGTCGTGGCAATAAACGACAAAATGGTTGGGTACCAAATGACGTTTTCAATCCACTGTAGCCAAATCGCCAAAAATCCAAGCCGCGGTCCCAGAGCATCTTTGACCCATGTGTATACTCCGCGCTCTGGCCAACCGGAGGCAAGCTCTGAGGAAACGAGCGATGCGGGGATGAAAAAGAACACAGCAGAGAGGGCTAAAAACACGAGAATGGAGAGTCCGTACTCGGCGAGAAGGGGAAAGTTTTTAATGTTGGAAATTGCGCAAAGGTTCATGAGCGCAATCATCCATCCGGTGAGGGTTCGTTTTTTAGACATGGAAAGCTATTATAAGGCAGGGGAGGAAATCAATCAATCCCAAGGACATGCTGCCAATAGGGGTGGGAGAGATCTTTTTCGTAACATTGAGTAATTGGGTTGTAAATTTTGACGGGATCGAGATTTTCTCCAAAGCAGCGCTGTAGATATTTTTTACACTCGCAAGGGACAAACACATCTAAGCCATCGAACTTAGCCTTTTTCAATGGGAAAACCGTTTCAAAGGGGGCAGGGATTTTGAAATACTGTTCGCGAATCAAAAACCAATTGGGAACGAACATATTGGTTTCAAAAGATAAGATGTAGCGCAAATCGCGCGTTTCTGGGTGGATTTCAAAAAAGTAAATATCGATTAAAGTTGCAGATTCGCGAATGTATA
>JAKAFF010000045.1 GCA_021818045.1 bacterium | reverse complement strand
AAACATTGGAGAAGTGCTCGTTCGGGGGCATCGAGGACTGGGTCCAAAGGTGAGCGGAATCGTGAAGTTTATTTTGGCACCCGAGGCTTTTTTTCCTGAGCAATTGCGAGGGAAAATTGCGGTGATTACCCACTGCGACCACTCTTTTTTCCCCCTGCTCAAACAAGCCTCTGGCGTGATTTTACAAAATCACATCGGGGATTCTTTATCTGAAAAATATGCCACAACATTGGCTAAAACATTTGATTTGTCCGTCATGAGCCGAGCAGATGGGGCCATGTCGATTCTGTGTGAGGGGGATGAGGTCATTTTGGATCCTCAAAAAGGATTAGTATACAGAAAGTAGTTCGGGTATACTGATGCTCCGCTGTCCCCGTAGCTCAATGGATAGAGTGGAAGCCTCCGGAGCTTCAGATGTAGGTTCGATTCCTACCGGGGACGTTTGTTGCAAGTCATCAGGGCGTTTGCAAAGTCTGTAGAAATGATTTGAATCCTCCTCAGATCGAGCGTGCCCTTAATATCGCCCTCAGCATTCCAGATGCTGAATTAAGAAAATACGCTCTTTGCTATTTTGTTTGATAGTTATTGCATAATATAATATTTAGTTTTGTTTGTTCTGGTTAACTTTAATTGTATTTTGTGGTATATTTGTTCGCATGGCTTCGGAATTACGTATACACCCGATTTACCGCGAAGTTTTTAATGAACCACATCCAGCCGATCTGGAACGTCTTCGCTCTTCAAAAGAGGAGTTGCTTTTCTCTCAAACAACGGATTTTGTAGATAATCGAAATTGGGAGAGTACCGCTCGTAGGGTGGCTCTAATTTTTTTGAAAATCGCATTTTTCCCTTGGGGATTGTACAGTGCCGTGCGATGGGGGCTACAACGACTCCTCATGATTCCCATCTATCCAGCGCAAAGCGGGTTAGTAAAAATTTTAATTCCTCAGTTAGGGATTTTGGGGTTAGACTACGAACGGCGAAAAGGGGTAGAGGCTTTATCTCAACGGGGACATATCGTACGCCATGTTCGATTTGAAAAAGATGGGAAGGCATTAAGTGGGGTGTTGATCACCCACCCAGACTATGGCTGTAATGGCAAATGGGCGATCCAAGCTTGTGGCAATCTCCAACCGTATGAGATCGGAATGGAGAAGATGGCTGCATTTTATCATAGAAAAGAATTTAGTTTGCTTCTTTTGAATAACCCAGGTGTCGGGCGCAGCGAGGGGGAATCAACGCCGCAAACGATCGGAGAGACCCAAGAAATGGGGATCCGTTTTTTGGAGAGTGCGTTAAAGGCCAAAAAGGTGGTGATGGCGGGCTTTTCTTTGGGCGGCGGAGCCATTGGACAAGCGATTTTGCGCCATGCGTTTCAACCAGATATCAAATATCTCGCCATTCGACAAATGAGTTTTGGCCGTGTGTCTAGTGTTTGTGAAAAACGCTATCGCGAATTTTTCAATGCGCAGTGGTTGGAGCGGTTAATTGCGCCATTAGTTCGTTGGGTAGGCTGCGAGATGGACTCGGTTGAGGCGTCGCGATATTTACAAAAAAACCACATTCCTGAAGTGATTATTCAGCGAGGAGATAGTGAAGAGGCCTTTGATTGCGATGGGGCGATCCCCAAAGAGGCGACCTTAGGGCATACGTTGCATGAGGAGGGGATCACGCATCATAAGTTATTTATTCGCCTTCCAAAAGCAGATCATATCGACATCGATTTTATCGGCCTTGCAACCGAGCGCGCATTAGAAGAGATTGTGGGTGGGGAAAAAACCCCCTTCCGGTTGCGCAAAGTATACGATAGTGTTACTCGCCCCCTGATTTCTCTATGGAACAAAGTGCTGCAATAGGTGCGGTTTCCGCTCTTAGAATATAGCGATGCAGTCGGGTTCCTTCAGCTTTTTGATCGAGCAGCTTCAGTTCACTTTCAGAAAAACCTTTTTCAGGGCCTGTAATCAAGATGAGAGGCGTTTGTAGTATCTTGCGCTTGGCGTTTGGGCGAGTGTCTCCAAAGTAGATCGGATACTTTGTTTGCAGAAGATGGGAAAAGTGGGACAATACTTCAATGGCCGGCAAATCGAGTCGCCCGCACTGCTTCATCGCGGCAATGCAAATGTGGGAAAGTCTTTCCATCTGATTTGAGGAAAGCTGCTCTTTATCGCTATGTTGTGCAGGATAGATCCAAAAGGCATCAGCACCAAGCTCTGTACATTTTTCAATGACGAGTTCTAATTTTGCAGGGCGCATGAGAGGGATGGCCAAAATGATTTGGGGTGGATCTACTGGGTTACAGTGGCAAGATATCACGTGCAATGAGGCTTTATGTTTGTCGATGGATACGAGTTTCGCCTTGGCCAAAGCGCCTTTGCCATCGACGAGTTCCACCTCTTCGCCCACCCGAATGCGCATCACGCGCACAAGATGGTGGAATTCGGGGCCATCGAGATGGATGGTTTCATGGAGAGGACATCTGGTAAAAAATCGTTCAGCTGGCATGGTGTTTGGAGGGTGTCTTCAAATTGAGGCTTCGTCGATTGTTGGGATTATTTTGGCCGATTTTGGTTCTTTTTGCAAGGGTCGTGAGCCTATCCTTGATCTCTTAACAAGATGTATATGATAGGTTTTTTTAAGTGCATAACGTATTAGTCCCTGTTCCAAATGGAGCCGTGGCGACACAGCGCGCGGATAAAAAGATCGGAGTAGGTAAAAGGATCTGGTAAGTCGGATTGAGCCACGCGCTGCAGCGCTTTGAAATCTACCACCTCGAATGCGCTCAGGCGCTCGTAGTGTTTTTTTATCTGTGGGTTGTCTGTGAAGTTGAATACCAATTTAAAGCGAAGATCGGGCAAAAGGGTTTGCTGCGGGTGGTCATAGTAGATGGTGTCATCCGCTTCGATGAGGGGAATGTGGCGATAGCAAGAGGGAACGAGCAGGGATAAAAAGGCTTGCGGGTAGATCTGTTTTAAAGTACCAAGATGGGGCAAGAGAGCGTAAAAGTCTTTTTCTTTATCAGGCAAGATCACGCATAGACAATCTTGACGAAATCTCTTGGTTAAAATATGCAAAGTTTGCTGTTTCCACCGATTATGTTGCCAGAGCCACTCGCCTAAAGAGCGTTGGATACTCTCTTGTAATAGAGTTAAACTAAGATCCATCATTCGGATGACCTCTGTTTCTATAGGGCGGGAAAGATCGGGCCAGATTGGATCGGAGTAGCGGATGCGATAGCCCCCTTTTACGCGATATGTGGTAGCGCAGAGGATCGGAGAGTTCGTTTTATATGCGAGAAGTGCCGGGGCGGTCGATGACCAAGCCCGTCTTCCAAAAAAGGGGAAAGAATATCCGCTACCTGGCATCCCCTGATCGCCGACAATCCCGACGAACAGGCCTCGTTTCAATGCCCGGATGCTTTCGCGCACCGCATTTTGAGGTGCAATGATTTTTCCTCCATTTTTCTCGCGAATCGAGATGATCCATTTGTAAAGCCTGCGATTTTTAATGGGCTTGCCAATGGCTACGCCTTTCATGCGGGAATTGCCGTCGAGAAAAAGGACTTCCCAATTAGACTGGTGGCCGCAAAAAAAGATCATCCCTTGCCCTTTTGCGTACAGCGCGTTGGCCACTTCTGGATTTTCGCAGTGTACAAAGCGGGAAATATCTTGGGTGAAAGAGAGTTTGGGATATTCCAAACACGTGATGGCCAAATTTTGGAAAGATTGCTTGGCTAGACGAAAAATTTGGGCTTTTGTAAGCGCTAAGTCTTTGGCAAGAGCCAAGTTGCTTAAAGCTCGTTTGCGATAACGGGTCATGCAATAGTAGCCGATGAGGCCGCATAATTTTCCAAGTGCGTGGATCCATGAGATGGGAAGTAATGCAAAGGGGAAGGTAAGTGTGCGGATTAGGAGGTAAATTTTTTTGTCTTTAGGATTCATACACTGCATCTATTAAGAGGGTAAGCTGCTTTGAAAAGTCTAAATGGCGCACGCTTTCGCGGATGAGGGGAGCTCTTTGTTGTGTTTTATAGCGCTGCAATGCCTTTTGTAAAGATGCGATTAAAGAGTCCAGATGTTGCAAATCTTCGATAATTTGTCCATTTTCAGCAGTTAAGATCTCATGGCCGCCATTGTGTTTTGACGAAACGACGTAAAGTCCCATGGCAAGCGCCTCGACTGTGACATTTGCAAAAGGATCGTAAAATGAGGGGATCACCAGACAATCTGCCATTTGGTAAAAGGGGCGCACATCGCTTTGGTTGTCAAAAAAATGAACCCTTGTTTGCAGCCCTAAGCGCTCGGCTTGTTTTTGATAAAAGTGGATCTGTTTATCTTTCCCCACGACGCTGAGATGAAAATCTTGCGACTTTAAATGGGACAATGCTTCCAATAAAGGCTCAAGCCCTTTGCGCTGAAACCCATGGCCGACAAACAGAAAATGAAAAGAATCCAAAGGCAACCCTAGGCGGTGTAAAATCGCAAGTTTTTGAATGGGCCATTCCACAAAGGCGCTTTCCATCTGCGTCCACTCGACTCCGTTGTGGATCACCTGGATTTTTTGAGGATCGACCTGGTAAAAGCGCAACACCTCATCGCGCACCATGCGCGAGTTGGTGAATAACTTTCGTAAAAAAGGATTTTCAAAAGCTGCTTTTTCAAGAGATAAGATTTTTCGATGCAGCGGATTGATTGCAAAGAGTCGAGAGGAGAGCGAGTGTTCATTTTGCCGGCGGCTTTGCAAATAGGCAGCGTGCACCCCATTGCCCGCCCTTAGGTGCGTCTGGTAGCGATTGCGATCCATGCCAAAGACGATATCGGAGGGGTTCTTGGCAAGCCACTGCGAGACAAACCGATCGAATCGCTCTAGGCGCCAAAATTTGGGCCAAAAGGATTCAAAAGCAGTTGGCATCGAAAGACGCGTGACTTGAGCACCCCTTTTGATAAATTCTTTAGCAATGAGATCTGCGTGTTTTTCCAACCCCCCTCTACTGTTAGTTTGAGATTTTAATAAAACGACTTGGTTCATGGATAGTTTTGTGGGGTCACAGAAATGGAATTGGCCTGCAATTCGATCTTGAGCGACAGTTTGTGGTGATTGGGAGTATAGATCCGGAAACGGCTCATGTAACTGCGGAAACGATTTCTTAGGTAATCTTCCAATAGATGGGGTTGTACATCGAGGATCTCTTCGCTCGATTCTGCCATCACTTGGGCTACATAGCGATTTTCCAAATCGTGCGGATACATGAATTGAGCGCTCCATAGCAGAGTGTCTCGTTCCGATTTGGGACTTGCTATAATGGCAATTTGCACCATGTCTTTCACTGTTTCTAAAAACAATTTGCTGACGCCTTGTGCATAAAGGGGCGCATTGAAGAGGCGCAAGCCATTTTTTTTGACGATGAAGTCACTTGCTGCCACCGTGTAGGTCTCAGGATTTAGCGTGCCACTGAATTTAGGCGGGAAAAAGACGGTGATGGGTAGGGCAAATTTAATGGGTAGCAAATCTTGGCGGGAAAAGTCGATACGCAAGGATTTCGCTTTTGGGTCGTTGATCTCTACAGGTAGATCTGCGAGCTGGGGCAGGGCGATTTTTTTCCAAGAATCGGGGACAAAGTAGCTAATCTCGTCAGTTTGCGCATCTGCATGAGCGTTTTGGATGGCATCGAGGTCGGCAAGGCTGATGTCGTTCAAATTAAAGGTCAATTTCAGCCCACGGCTTTTGAGCTTTTTGACAGCTTCTTCAGGGCCATTGACCGTGATCCAAAGTTGATAGGGCCAAATATCTAGATATTGGTAGCCTTTGGGAGGCTCTCCGATCGGTTGCGTGAGGGTGATGGGAATTTTTTCCGAAACGAGCTTGCTTTGTCTCAAAATGATCTCTGTGGGAAGGACTCTGCTGATCATTTTTGCGGCATCGAAGGTTGTGTTGAGGCTGACTAAATTACCAGCATCAATGGTTGCAATCCACTCAGCTCCCTTATCTTTCGCATCAACTACAACTTCGAGATCTTTGGAGGAGATTGACTCGAGAATCGACCTATGCCCTACTAAAGAGAGCGAAATTTTTCTATTGAGATACCCATTGACTTGCATCCCCTCGACCGTTTTTTCAGCAGGGATATTTACTACTCGAACGGGGATATTAGAAACGATTTTTGTCATTGTTAGAGAATGGCTTACAATCATCCAAATAAACATAGCCAAAACGAAAGAGATGAGCTTGCGTTGCCAATTTTCCAAAAACAGTTGAATGAGCAAAGTTCTCACGTTTTCAGCCACTCCAATAAACTAAACTTTGTCTGTGTGGCGCGCGGCGGCGGGTTGAAAACGCTGCGCAAGATTCCTTTAAAACGATCGATTTTAACACCTCGCGTCATAATGCCCTCGCGCGCAATGGAGACGCCTCCACTTTCTTCCGAGATGACGATGACTAGAGCATCTGTTGCATGGCTCAAACCCAGCCCTGCTCTGTGTCTTGTTCCCATAGACTTGATCACTTGAGATGAGTCGTCTGATAGGGGGAGAATACAAGCTGCTGCAACGAGGATCTGATCTCGCACGATGACCGCTCCATCATGCAAAGGAGTATTGATGGCAAAGACTGTTTCGAGTAATTCAGGAGAAAATCTTGCATTGAGTAGAACCGCTTTTTGGCTGTATTCATCCAAAGAATCTTCGTTTTCTAAAGCGATTAATGCTCCGATGCGCTTTTCTGCCATCTTGTAGACAGATGATGCCAGCTGGTCTAAAAACTTATCGAACTCGGTCATTTCCCGATAGCGCCGTCCCTTCAAACTCAGCTTCGATAGAGCCACTCTGAGCTCAGGCTGAAAGAGAATGAAAATTGCAATGACCAACACATTTCCAATCAGCACCATAATGCGATGCAAAACGGGCAAATCAAGCCAGCTTGAGGTTCCCAAAATCAGAAAAAATGCCAAAAATCCGAGCACCAAATCCATCGACTTGGTGTTCCAAAAAAAGGAGAGCACATAATTGAGCATTACAGAGATGATCATCACTTCGATAAATGGAGTGATCGTGTGAAAAATGCCCATACATGCCGCCGAAGAAAATCTGCCTTCTCATTGTAGATTTTCTATGACTTGCTGGCAAGATGGAAAAATTAGTTCTTCGGCTGCACCTCTTGTGATTTTCCGCCTGGGTAAGGGCCGTATTTTTCGGTTGGTGCCGATGTTTGATCTGTTTCTTGGCTCTGCGAGCACCCGCCCAAAATAAACAAAGCGATGGTAAACAGTAGGTGTTTTTTCATTTGACGCCTCCTTGAATCATTTCTGGAAATCCGACGACTGCTTGGTAGCAAAGTAGCAAGTGCGCAACGCCGTTCATTGCGCGATGGGGTTTTTCTTCTCCTGGCAATTGGTATTGGGATGCGATGAGGTCTTTGGAAAAGCCCGTTTCCCAAGGCAAGGGGCCTGCGTGAGCTTTCGCGCGCTCCAAAGATAGTGCCCAATACATCGATGCAAGATCGAGCCAGTGGTAGGGCCATCTTAACAGCTCTTGTGTATCTGAATCGATGAGTTGTGAGAAAAAGACTCGATCAAATGAAGGATTTTGACAGATAAAGACCGCTTTTTTTCGCTTGATTTCCCATTTGGTAAATAGATCGATAATGGTTTGGGAAACATGGCGTGCGGTTTTGCCTTTTGAGATCTCTTCCCAGGTAAAGCCATTAATTCTCAAACTTTCCTGATCGCTCTTTTCCCAAATTTCAATGGGTTGCGAGACAAGTGTCTGAAACTCTTCTTTCACCGTGCCATCTTTGAGATCGACGATCTTGAATGCAATCTCCAAAATCCGATGATGGATCGCATTGAGCCCGTTGGTCTCTGTATCGAGAAAGACTCCAATCACTTTAACCCCTCGAAGGCCTGCTATGGAGCAGACGCCAAGGTTCGGATCATAACGGTTTTGGAGAAAATTAGCAAATATTAATATTCGCCATTTCGGTAGGCTTGATTCCACATCTCTTGGACAGCATTGCGCATGGTAAGATCTCGATCCGGTATTTTTTGGATCATTTTTTGTGCCATTGCCCAGTTTTTTTCTCGCATGAAGTGCTCCGCAATGCGAAACCACGCCCAGGCTTGCTCAAATCGCAAAGGCATTTGCTCGGCCATGTTCATAGCCTTTTGTATGTGTCCGCTTGCAAGATGCGATTGGATGATATGGTACATTGCATCCGATTGAAGGGCTTCGTCTTGTATTTCAAACATGGTCTCTTGTGCCTTTTTCGCATCTCCTGCTTCAATGAAGCTTAATACAATCTGGTACAGGGCTGTAGCTTTTTGTGCTGCGTCAGGTATAAGGTGGGCAAAATCGAGGGCTGCGTCTCCTTGGCGAGTCCCTAGATAAGCTCCTAAAATTTGAGAGCAAAGGTCGGCTTGTTCGAAAGGATCGTGCGTGGCAAGTGCTAGTTGTTGCGCCTCTTCTAGGCGTCCTGCCGCTATCTGGCGCCGCACATCATTTGAGGGCAGCATGAATACAGGAGTGTAGCGTTTCACGACGCGACAAAAACGTGCTATAAAACTGTCTCCAGAGCACCAAAAAGAGGGGGCATTGGCTGCTTTGTCTACAGAGGGGGGTGATGGAAAAGGGGCGAGCGGTTCTATCAACTGAGGTTGCTCGAGCGTGGCGTTCATGATTGAGGTGTTTCGATCGTTTAAAGAGGAATTTGAGGTGCTGAGTGCGAAAGAGGGGGCGCTAAAAATGGCTAACGCTGCTAATGCAATCGTCCGTATTAAATGAGCCCAAGCAAAAGAGTGGGTAATAGTTGTGGGATATCCTGTTGGTGTTAAGTTTATTTTCATATGATTAACGTTTTTTTTGTTTAATTATTTTAATAAACGAAACATTTGATTGCAATATGCAGTAATTATTAATGCGTTAGTAAAAACTTTATTATATTAGAAATTGAGGCGCCCTCTTGGCCGATTCCCGATTCTTCAGCTTCTTTTCGGTATAATTTCATGTTTTGAAAAGCCAGTTGTGCTATCATGCTCGCTGGAGATCAAAATATGGCTTTGCCCCCGCAGAAATTTCGAGAAGCTGTTTTTCAAATGCTTTATAGTCAAGGATTTG
>JAKAFF010000044.1 GCA_021818045.1 bacterium | reverse complement strand
CGTTTTTCCCGCGCATTGCCGCATCGACGATGGCAAGTAAGCTTGTGGGAATGAGGATGAGGGGAATCCCGCGCATATAAATAGAGGCCACAAACCCCACAAGATCTGTGGTCACCCCTCCGCCAAGGGCAATGAGCAGCGTGTCTCGGTCGCATCCCATTTTGGAAAGGTCGTCGATCAAAGAGGTGGCTGATTGCAGATTTTTCGCTTTTTCACCGCTTGCAATGGTGAGAAGGGGAGCATTGAGCTTGTTTGCAAGGTCTTTAGCGTATAAGTCTTTGATTGCTGCATCCGCAATGAGAATGGGGCGCCGATGCCCGCAAATTTCTAATAGCCGCTTTGTTGTAAGGAGGTTTTGGCCAATGTAGAGATGCGTTGATGGGTGAATGAGAAGTGTCTTCATCCCTCCTCCGTCGGGAAACCCCGCCCTTAAGGGCGGGGTATTTTCAAAAAACGGGTAGGGAGGGGTTCGAAGCCCCTCCCTAACCAATACAATCCCAGGCCTTAAGGCCTGGGTTCACGATGCTTGCCAAAAAGCAGTTTGCCGTGCTGCCTGATTTAAGAACATCTCTTCTCCATAAATGAGATGGCAGTGTCTCATAGAGGCCTCCTGCAGGAAGATTGTGTCTTTGGGAGAATAGACAATATCCATCGCCCATGTGTGCGGTTTGATTTTTTGGGGGTCGATTGGCATCGGATCTGGCGAGCAGTTGATGAGGATATCGTAATCTTTTGGCAGCTCATCAAGGCCCCCTGCGTCGCACTCTAAATCTGCGGCTATTTTTTTTGCTTTTTGCACCGTCCTATTCAAGACTAAGACGCGGGCTCCTCGCATTTTTGCTTCAAAGGCAATGCCACGTGCCGGACCACCAGCTCCTATAAGAACGATTTTTTTATTTCGAACAGGGATTTTTTGTTCAATGGCATCGAGCGCGCCCGGACCATCGGTATTGGTGCCTATGATTTGTCCATTTTTAAAAAGGAGAGTGTTAATGGCGCCAATCTGTTTGGCTCTTGGCTCAATGTGGTCGACAAAGGGCAAAATCTTTTCCTTGAGAGGCGCTGTGACGCTAAGTCCCCGAATCCCAATGGCAATAGCTTGCTGCATGAATTCTGCAAGCTCTTCAGGATTTACGTTCATTTTTACATAAACGGCGTTGAGATGTAGCTTTTGAAAGACGCTATTGTGATAGAGATGTCCTGGACTTTGTGCAATGGGATCTCCAATGAGGCCATAAATAGCGGTCTCTTTATTTAAAGAGGGATAGCGGTAAATATCCATGAGCTCCGAAAAGCTCAGCTGCGAGGGACCCGTTTGCTCTGCAACGCTTTGGCTTGCATAATCTATGAGATTGCCAGCGACGGGGCCTAAAATGCGGGCAAATTGCCCCTTTTCTCCCATGCAGATGACGCTTGTTTGGGGATGCTTTTTTGCGAAAAGAAGCATTTTGAGCGCATCATTTGTGGAGTGTACCATCACAGCGATCTTGTAGCTGAAGGCAGGATACATTTGCATAGAATGGTAGATGGCATCTAGATCGATCGGAATGTTTTGAAAATTGTGATAAGAGAGGACAAATTTCGTCTTTGGGTGGGTTTGGATCATTTCATGAAGAAAATCCGATTTTATATCGCATTCAAGATCAAAAAATGGAGGCTTTAGGGCTAAAAGCTGTTTGATAAGCGCTAATCTTTCCTCCTCAGATCCTCGAAAATCCCCCCCTTGCGATTTTTTGCGCAGCGTCAACATGACGGGACTTTTGGAAATCTGAATAAAATTCTTAACGCTTTCTATATCAATGCGATTAGACCTGTCTAGTCGCAGCTCAACCGCACCCGATTGAGCTTGAATATCTTGCTTTGGTGTCGATAGAAAAAGCATATACACAAATGGTGTGCTTATCGATAGCGCTGTTTCTCGTACCTCTTATCTTGGGTGCGCTCTTTGCGTGTGCCTGATGCGTCTCTTTTCGGATAAGAGTGTGGTCGGAAGCCTTTTTTTGGCCCTTTTCGAACGGGTTGTTTGCGAGCGGGCGCGGTGACTTCAAATCCAGGGACAGTCACTGTAGGGAAAGTGATTTTAAGAAGGCGTTCGATCTCTCTTAAGAGGCGCCTTTCGTCGTTGCAAACAAGAGACAAAGCCTCCCCTTGGTTGCCCGCTCTACCGGTTCTTCCAATTCTGTGCACATAGTCGCTTGCAACTGTGGGCAGTTCGAAGTTGACGACGTGGGACAATTGCTCAATATCAAGACCGCGAGCTGCGACGTCGGTCGCTACGAGTACGCGAACATGTCCATTTTTAAATTGAGCCAGAGCCCGTTTTCTTGCGCCTTGGGTTTTATCTCCATGGATTTCAGTTGCTTGAATGCCACTTTCGTCGAGCAGCTGACTCAATTGATCTGCCATGTGTTTTGTGCGCGTAAATACGAGGACTTGGTTCCAATTGTTTTTATTGATGAGGTGCGTGAGGAGTTCGGCCTTTCTTTTTCTATCGACTAGGCAAATGCTTTGCTGAATGGTTTCAGCAACAGTATTTCTTTGTGCAACTTCGATCATTTCTGGATTGCGAAGAAGCGTTTCGGCAAGCTTTTGTACCTCTTTGGAAAATGTAGCAGAAAATAGCAGTGTTTGTCGCTCTTTCGGCATGCACTCGATGGTCTTGCGAATGTCGTGAATAAAGCCCATGTCCAGCATGCGGTCCGCTTCATCGAGGACCAAAATTTCCACGGCAGAAAGGTCGATTGTCTTGCGATTGACGTGGTCTAATAGACGGCCGGGCGTTGCAACGAGGATATCGACCCCTTTGCGCAAGTTCGTGATCTGTGCTCTCATTGGCACTCCACCAAAAACAGCGCAGCGCTTCAAGTGCAGATACTTGCCGTAAGCACCGACGCTTTCATAGACCTGATCGGCCAGTTCCCTCGTTGGGGTCAAAATCAGGACGCGAGGAGAGCCCGCTTTGCGCTTGCCCTTTTTTTCACTGATGAGGTGCACGATGGGTAGGACAAAACCTGCTGTCTTACCAGTTCCGGTTTGCGCGCCACCCATCACATCCTTGCCTTGTAGGATGATGGGGATCGCTTGGGCTTGAATAGAGGTTGGGGTTTTGTACCCTTTCTCTTGGACTGCGCGTAGAATTGCTTGGGAAAGTCCCATGGTATCAAATGACATAAATATCTCCTAATAAGCTATTTGCGTCCGTACAAAATGGAGCTTACCAGAATGAAAAGAACCTACGGAATAGCAATTCTTTTTTTACGAAATCAATATAGCAAGAAACATCATACGACAACGAACCATTATTCTGAAGCACTCTTTCGATGCAGAAAGACCCAATTTCTGAGGGTGTCCCAGGATGTGTCGGAAAGTTCAGACCCCAAGACCTCAACTATACACAAATGAGTTCAAAAGTTGGTTTTGGGCAACGCGAAAGCTGGCGGAATTCGCCTATCGTAAGTGACCCAATATTAAAAATATAGGGTCACTTACGATAGGTAAATTGCGCCGCTTTGGCGCAGCCGAAAATCCAACTTTTGAACTCATTTGTGTATACTTCATCAAAAGGAGTGTGAAGGAAAGGTCTGGATTATTCATACACTGGCAGCAGGGAATATTTGCGATGGCTATTTAATGGGAGCGGTGTGAGTCGAGAGGCTCTCGCACCGTTCTGAGAGGGGCTAGGGGTGAGATTCCCCTGGCCCACTCAACAGTGGTAAAAAATATTTTTCCCGATTCTTGAACTTTCTTCGGTATAAGCCGGTTTGCTTGGGGCGGCATTGAGGTGGAACGGGTATATCCTAATCCCGAAGGGCTTGGATATACGCCGTTATAGATAAATCTGTTAAGTCCATCTCCTAATATCTTCAGGCCAACCCACATGTCGCTGTGCACCCTGCCGCTGCTTGAGCTTTCAACTCTTGCTCAGACATGTTTTTAGCATTTGGAGGCGCTTTGTAAATGGTTAGATGCCAGCAAGCACTATCTTCTTCATGTACGTGAACTTGTACTTGTTTCGGAACTTTTATCCCCAATTCTTCTAACGCTATTTGAGGGTGTGAAAGCAATTTTTTTTTAAATTCTGGATCTTTCCAAGCCCGAACATTAATCTCTCTTTCGATCTCTTGGCGAGTTTTTTTTTGTTGCATGCTGTTCTCCTGTGTCTTGCTTTTACATTCAAGTCATGCCGAGACAGTGATAAAGATTTTTCTGTCACGGCTCATCGCTAATATGGCCGCTATCGTGCAGACCATATCTGTGATGTTTACAGTAAAGTGGTTCCTTTGTCTAGACCAAAATTCTAGATCTCTAAACTTATATCCTTTGTTGATTCAGTTTTGCTTCTGAGAGCCCATACAAAAGCCCACGGGATTGCAAAGGGCTGTCAGCCCTTTGCTGGGGTTCGATAATCCAGCCCTTGAGGGGGACGCCTATTGTTGTAAAACTCACAGTGCAGCATCAGTCGAGATATTGTCAAAAGTGGTGTTTTCGGTCACTGAACATATCCTCTGATTTCTCCCTCTAAGCTACGTTTTCTTTTCCCGTCGCTTCTTCGCCATCTTTGAATTTGATCCCAGCCACGATTTTTGAGAACAGGTTAGATCCACGAAGGCATCTCCAACCATTCTCGGCCGCCTTGGCCAGTTTAAAGACCATTATCAGTCACCCCTGATTTATACCGTTTTTCCCTATAAAAAACTGATAAACGCGGTAAAGCTGGTAGGCGGATAATAGCTGCTAGCGATCCTATATTTATAGAAGATCTTTTAAAAAATCTTTTTTTAATTGTCAGTGCCCTGCACATATCGTTCTGCACTGGCCCGTAATAAACCCTGCCGCTGCTTGAGCTTTCAACTCTTGCTCAGACATGTTTTTAGCATTTGGAGGTGCTTTGTGAATGGTTAGATGCCAGCAATCACTATCTTCTTCATGTACGTGAACTTGTACTTGTTTCGGAACTTTTATCCCCAATTCTTCTAACGCTACCTGAGGGTGTGAAAGTAAATTTTTTTTAAATTCTGGATCTTTCCAAACGCGAACATTAATTTCTCTTTCGATCTCTTGACGAGTTTTTTTTTGTTGCATGCTGTTCTCCCGTGTTTTGCTTTTACATTTATACACAAATGAGTTCAAAAGTTGGATTTTTGGCTGCGCCAAAGCGGAGCAATTTACCTATCGTAAGTGACCCTATATTTTTAATATTGGGTCACTTACGATAGGCGAATTCCGCCAGCTTTCGCGTTGCCCAAAACCAACTTTTGAACTCATTTGTGTATAAGTCATGCTGACACAGTGACAAAGGTTTTTCTGTCACTGCCCATCGCCACCATCGTGCAGACCATATCTGTGATGTTTAGAGGGTGTCTTCAAAATGAGTTGCTGTCGATTTTGGGTTCTTTTGCGCCGCTTTTTGAGCCTTTTTGCAGGGGTCATATCAACATGCGGGTTGTGCAAAAAAATTGTGCAAAAAGACCATGTTCCTTCCTTGCCATTTTATACTCCCTTTAACAATTTCATATTCAGACTTTTTTTGTTGATTTTCCGCTTACGAATAATCTTCAAACCAAAGAGATGGGTCGATGGCATGGCCATAGGGTTCTTTAAAATGATGCTCATACAATTTCGCTGTTTGAATGTAAGCAGCGGCCAATGCTTTTTGTTCATCTTCAGATCCTAACGAAGGAGTGTGATGTTTATAGGATCCAAAAATATGCAAGCAGTCTGCTGTATAGTTTTTTGTAAACAGGATATGTAGATGCCACACCTCATCGATTTCCCGCGTTGGGACAAGACCCAGACCACCAGGTTTTATCCCCCATAAAATCATGAAATTTTTGTACTTTCTTAAAACCTCTTGAGCCTCTGTAGGATCCCAATGATACCGATGCACTAACTGATCTGCTAAGTATTGAAGATCTGTCTCTTGAATTTTTTGTACATAATTTTGCATCTTAACTCCTTTTTTAATTTGTATACCAATCGTAACAAATCACTTCATGAAGACACCCTTTTAGGGTTCATTGTCTATAGTTTTTTTTGCATAGATGATGCCAGTCTCATTATTGAGGATAAATCCCAAGTGTTGGCATAGTTTTTGCATTTGAAAGTTTTCTGCAAGCATTTGGGCTTGAATGTATTTAATTTTTTCCTCTCGAGCAACCGACAAGATTTTTTTCATGAGTTTTGATCCGATGCCTTTATTTTGCCAAGCATCTTTTACGACAAGAGCAAAGGTGGCACTTTGCGTTCCTGGGATTTTTGTGAGGCGAATAACGCCTAAAATTTCTTGATTTGCAATGAGGATGAGGGCAATTTCCCGCTCATAATCATTAAAACAGATGCGAAGCAGCCGTTCATGAGCGACCCTTTCTTCATAATTGATACTTTTGAGATAGCGCTGTCTGGTTGTTTCTTTGGAAAGGTCTTTGTGGAATTGAATTAGTAGAGGCTCATCTTCCGGGCGAATGGGGCGGATGATCACAGGCGTATGATCTTTGAGTGTCCAAGATTCGATGTACTGCTCTGGGTAAGGGCGGATTGCAGGCTTGGGGCATTGCTCTTGGCTTAGGGAAGGGTCTTGCAGAACGACACGCGCATCTAGAGCTAGGAATCCGTCTGTTGATGCGAGCAGGGGATTGATATCGCATTCTTTGATGAAGGGCTGGTCGATGATCAAATTACTGAATCGAACGAGGATTTGCTCAAGTTGTTCCATGTTGACCGCTTTGCGTCCGCGCACTCCCAAAAGGACCTTGTAAATTTTTGTTTGTTCCATAGCTCTGCGAGCCAAAGTCGTCGTCAGAGGAGGAATGGCGAGAGCGCGATCTTGATAGACTTCGACGAGTTGGCCACCAGAGCCAAATAAGAGGACGGGCCCAAATTGCTCATCGATCGTGCTTCCCAAAATCAGCTCGTATCCATCTCGTTGAATCATAGGTTGCACTGTGACTCCCAGAAAATCTGCACGCGGCACGGCTTGAGAGATGTCTCGATAAGCCTGATCGACTTTTTGAGCCGATTGCAGGTTGAGCTTGACGCCTCCTACATCTGTTTTGTGCGTGATGGTGCGCGAATAGAGTTTTAAAACGACGGGATATCCTATTTGTTCTGCAAGATGAACCGCCTCTTCTCTACTATGAGCTACGCGTGTGATGACGGTTGGGATATCGTACGCTTCTAAAACTTGCTTAGACTCTACTTCATCCAGCAAAGTGCGGTTTTCGAGGCGTGCCTGGTCGATGATGCGCTGTAACTCTTTATGTTTTACAAGACACGCTATATCGGTTTCTGGCAAGGCAGTGGGCACTTCATAAATTCCTTTCAAGTTGTAACTATACTGCCACATAGATGCGAACGTTTTACAAGCAAGGTCGGGAAACTCAAATGTCGGGATGCCCGTTTGGTTAATGATCTCTGCTCCCTTTTTCACGCTATCGGCCCCCATCCAGCTAGCAAGGATTGGTTTTTCAAGATGCGCATACGATTTGAGCGTTTCTGCCGTAGCTGTCGCATCGGTCATATCTTGCGGTGTTAAAATCACCAACAGTCCATCGGTATTGGGATCATGGATTGCGATATCGATTGCCTGCGCATATCTTGTTGCACTTGCGTCGCCCAAAATATCGATCGGATTGTTATGGCTCCAAGGAGGCGGCAAGATTTGGTCTAAAGCGGTAATCGTTTGGGGCTTAAGCGCTGCCAACTTGCCTCCATAGTGGATGAGAGCATCTGTTGCAATGACGCCGGGACCGCCTGCATTGGTCACAATGGTCAGATGCGGACCCCTCGGGCGCGGCTGCTTGCCGAGCACTTGTGCCATGCCAAATAGATCTGCAATCGTATTGACTCTAAGAACGCCGATGCGCCGGAGGGCAGCGGTGAGTGCCTCATCATTGCCTGCCATTGAGCCTGTGTGCGATGCAGCAGCTTTTGCCGATTCAGTAGATCTTCCCGCTTTGATCAAAATAATGGGTTTTGTCAACGCAATTTCGCGCGCAGCGGACATGAATACCCGCGCATCTCCGATGCTTTCCATATAGATGAGGATACTTTTTGTCTCAGGATCGTTTCCAAAATAATCGATGAGATCGCCCCAATTCACATCGATCATCGACCCAATGGACACAAACGCGCTAAATCCCACATTTTCCTTCAAACTCCAGTCAAGAACCGCCGTACACAAAGCGCCCGATTGAGAAATAAAAGCGATACTGCCTTTATGCGCCATACCTGCTGCAAAAGTGGCATTCAATCCTTGAATGGGATTCATCACGCCCAAGCAATTGGGGCCGATAATCCTCATGTTCCCGCGCCGTGCATGAATCAAGATTTGCTCTTCTAACGCAAGTCCTGGCGCTCCCATTTCTTTAAAACCTGCAGAAATGATGACAGCTGCTGGAATATGTAGATCTGCGCATTCAGAAATAATGGACGGCACACTGCTTGCAGGAGTGACTACTACAGCCAGATCAATTGGTTTGGCAATGCTTTTGAGATTCGGATACGCCTTGCATCCCAGCACAGATGTGCGTTTGGGGTTCACTGGAAAAATTTCTCCTCCAAAGGGAGTGCTCAGTAAGTTGTGCATGACAGTGCGGCCAACGCTATTTTCTGTTTCTGTAGCCCCGATGACGGCGATTGATTGAGGGTGAAAAATGCGATCGAGCTGCGAGGATCTGCGATATAAAATGTTCATCGAAGGATCGTAGGTCGACACTGTCTTTTTTCTCCTTTGAACTCAGAGGGTGTCTTCAAATCGACGAAGACTCAATTTGAAGACGCCCTCTCATTTGTGTTTATACACAAACAATGCTCAATAAAAAACAAATTTTTAATACACGGATCTTATTTGCTTTTTTTGCAAAAAATCGCTGTTTTGTGAGCATATCCCTCAGAGGTTCACAAAATCTACATGATTCAATGGTTGGTATGTTCCTGAGCTTATTGAACCATTAGAAAGGGACAGGATTTGCAAGATCACAGGTGGCATGATAAACAGGATGATGTATACACAAATGAGTTCAAAAGTTGGTTTTGGGCAACGCGAAAGCTGGCGGAATTTACCTATCGTAAGTGACCCAATATTAAAAATATAGGGTCACTTACGATAGGTAAATTGCGCCGCTTTGGCGCAGCCGAAAATCCA
>JAKAFF010000043.1 GCA_021818045.1 bacterium | reverse complement strand
AGCGCCTGGGCGAATGGATTTTTCTGTGGACAAAAGAAGGGACGTATTGCTCTGTTATATCGATGCACATGTGAAAAAGGCCGCTGATTTGCTATTGGAGACAGATTTTGTTTTTGCCTTAAAAAAACTTGAAGATCGCAAAGTGTTAGCAGTGCTAGATTTATTGGGCCCATCTTCGCTATCGCAAAAATACTGCATTGAACTACTGCAGGCGCCTCGCAGCGACGCGGTATGGCAAGCATCGGCTGCCAACCTCTATACCTATGCAGGTGAAGTGGCGACAACTCCCATCGATCCAAAAGCAGCACTTGCCCGCTTTGCGAAGGTTACTACACCTGTAGCGCCCGTAGTAGCCATGCCGCGAGAGACTATTGCAGCGCCTGCTCGAGTGCACATTGTGCAAGAAGGGGAAAGTCTTTGGAAGATTTCTCGTCAGTACAAAGTGAAAGTAGAAGAAATTGTGCAGCTCAATGGCCTTGAAAAAGACGCTCTGTTCCCTGGCATGACACTGAAGTTGCCTTAAACACTCTCTTAAGGAACTGGGTCTGAGCCCCCTCGATGCAGCGGGTGGCAGCGGGCGATGCGCCGCATAGCAAGCCAGCTGCCTCGGATACAGCCGTGTTTGCGGATCGCCTCTATTGCGTATTCAGAGCAGGTAGGATAGAATCGGCAGCAATGCCCGAGAAAAGGGCGAAGCACGAGCTGGTACAAGTAAATCAACCACACAAGCACTCTTCTCATAGGGCATTAGCATATGACATTTGAAAAATTTCTCAAAGACTTTGTTCCCCAAGTAGCCTATCAATCCAAGCAAGCAAACCTTGCCAACTGGATCCTCGAAACGACAGGATCCATGGATGCTGCAGAGCTCAAAGCGCAGCTGGATACTCAAGTGCGGCTTTTGTTCCAAGACTCTAACACCTATCAAAAACTTTTAGAGTGGGAAAAGCAAGGAGCGCAAAACCCAATCGATGCAAGACAAATCAACGTGCTTCTTCGCGCCTTTAAGCAAAACCTGCTTCCGCGCGCCTCTTTAGAGGAAATAGCTCAAAAAGAGGCTCATCTTGCCCAAACGTATGCCAATTTTCGCCCCCAGCTCGATGGGCAAAGCCTTTCAGAAAACGAGATTCGCGAGCGCCTAAAAAATGAGAAGGACCCTGCAAAACGGCAAAAAGTGTGGGAAGCATCCAAACAAATTGGCGCCGTTTTAGCGCCCCAAATTTTGGAGCTTGTCCGCTTAAGAAACCAAGCCGCTCGATCGCTTGGTTATAGCGATTACTTTCAGATGCAACTGGTTTTGCAAGAAGTAGATCCCAAATGGCTTTTGGGGGTGCTTGATGCGTTGGCAAATCAGTCAGAAAAGGCCTATGAGCAAGTATTGGGGGAGATTGTCAAAAGGCAATCGGCGCAATTTTCGCTGCCCATCGCAAAATTGGGCCCTTGGGCCTGGGGAGACCCATTTTGTCAAGAAGACCCCCTCGACTCTTGCGAATTGGATCAGTTGGTGGCAGGTGTAGACATCGCGAAGGCCGCAACCCAGTTTTATAAAGATATGGGGATCGACGTCACCCCCATTTTACAGCGCAGCGATCTCTATGAAAGGGCGGGCAAAAACCAACATGCCTTTTGCATCAATATCGACCGAGGAGAAGACGTTCGTACGCTCAACAACATCCAGCCCTCGATCCGCTGGTTAGAAACGGTGCTGCACGAACTAGGTCATGCCATTTACGAGTTGGGATTTGATCCCAAGCTCCCCTGGCTACTACGCGAGCCGCCGCACATGATCCCGACAGAGGCGATGGCCCTCATCGCGGGGCGCCAGGCGTACCGCCCCTCGGCTCTTGCAGCTTTGGTCGGCCCTTGCAACAAGGAGCTTATGGAGAAAGCGGCCCGCAGTTTGCGGCGGCGCCAGCTCATTTTTAGTCGCTGGGTTCTCGTCATGACTGCATTTGAAAGCGAACTATATCGAGATCCCACGCAAGACCTCAATCGTCTCTGGTGGCAGTATGTCGAAAAATACCAAAAAATTTCCGCGCCCCTAGACCGGCAAGGCCAATGCGATTGGGCCACCAAATACCATTTGGGACTCGCCCCTGTCTATTACTTCAGCTATTTACTTGGGGAGATGTTTGCCTCTGCAATCCAAGAGGCGCTGCAGCAGCATTGTGGAAGTCAAGAGTTGAACCATCCCAAAGCGGGCCAATTTTTGCAAAGCAAGCTATTTGCTCCTGGCAATCGGCTATCTTGGTTTGATCTGATCCAGCATGTCACAGGCAAGATGCTCACTCCTGAGCCCTGGGTGAAAGAGTTTGCAACATAATTTCGCATTTCGTATAGTTTTGAGTTCATTTTCTTGCGAAAGTGGCGAAACTGGCAGACGCACTACCTTGAGGTGGTAGCGAGGTCACACTCTTGGGGGTTCGAATCCCCCCTTTCGCATCGCTCATCTTTTCATGCACCGATAGCTCAATGGATAGAGCACTTGGCTTCGGACCAAGGGGTTAGGGGTTCGAGTCCCTTTCGGTGCGCATCTTTTTTTTGTTATCCCAAATCTTTTAATTGTCAAAAAGGAGTGTTTGGAATATAACATCGACCTCATAAAAAAAATTGACTATGAGTCAAAGAGAGGTTCGAATGAGTACTGCAATATCGACATCAGGATCTAGCGTTGAAGCATCTTACAACAGATTAGTTCGCTATGCGAATATGGAGAAGTGGTTTGCTCTCACACCTGAGCAAGGGACATTGAAAAAGACCGCGATCGTATTTGCCTCCATCTTGCCGCTTTTGGTTTTAACGCCTTTATCAGCCGTTATGCATTTAGCAAAATGGTCTTGGCAGAAACTGAGTTCCCTTTGTACGGCGGAGCGTAAGGTCGCGCTGCCCGCGCCGTCTGCCACGCGCACAGCTCCGCCCGCAGCTGAGCTTCCGCTAGAGCCGCCCGCAGCCGTGGCTCCACCCGCAGCCGAGCTTCCGCTAGAGCCGCCCGCAGCTGTGGCTCTACCCGCACCGCTCGCAGTCGTGGCTCTGCGAGTGCCGAGCAATGACGAAGATGCCTTGTATACTGACTCAGATGCATCTGATGGTGCGTTCCAAGCAAATTTAGGTGCTGAAAGGGGGAGTGAGGTACGCCCACGGAAGATGCGGCGTACGGAGGATGGCGCCTTTCCAATAGAGCCCTCTGCAGCGTGGGAGGATGGTGCGCCGCCGGCATTGGAGTTTGTAGGGTCTGCAGCAGCGCATGTGCGAGAAGCTTCGGATGTAGAAGAAGGTCGATATGGAAAGGTATTTCACGATCAGTGGAATCATTTTATGGCAGAGTTAAATGGTTTACAGTTGGAAGGTGGACTAGAGGCATCTGTGACTCTTATGGCGAGGTTTGCCCGAGGTCCCCGTCCAATGACCGCGACTGAAGCAGCTGCCCTTCCTCTGGTAGAGCCGGCACGGGTCCTAGAATTGCTTGCAAAATTAGAGAAAGCATTAGGTGTAGTGCTCAAGAGCATAAATGGTAAGGACTGCGATCTTGACTCGTCTCCCGTCATGATCGGATTTCAGGCTATGAAAAGCCTGTATTTAAGGGGCGATCAAGATGACACATTGCGTCAAGCTGCGGCTGCACTTTCTGAGAAGATATGTGCAGAACAGTGTGAGGCCGCATTAGAAGCTTTGAGCCAGTTGCGCAGTCCGCTTCCGAAGTACATGGAGCGCATCCAGGACAATTTGGCTGCGACAGCAGCGTTAGTAGAGGCCCTTCGTAAGCTTCGGGAGGATGAAGAGAGCAATGCACCATATATTGCATTTCTGGAAAAGTTTCTTCCAGCAGATGAGCGAGGGGGTGCGGGCCCTGCTGCACCCGCTCAGGCAGGGCCATTGACTTTGCGGCTGAAAGCGGCTGCCGCTGCAGCCCGACGCCGACTCGAAGAGGCTCGAGAGGAAGACGAAAAATACGGGGGTGGTAATATTACTCCCACTAGGTCGCAAGTAGATCGTATTCGTGCTGAGATGCAGGCAGGACATTCGAGGAAAGTCAGATCGCGTAGTGCTGGACCTGCTAACGTTTCCTCAGGCTCTGAAGGCGATGATGAAGCTTAGCGAGTCAGCCTCTCGTCGAATAGGGCTGAGATAAGAGCTTCTGGAATTTTGGACTGGCCCACGATGTGGGAGATGGTCCTTGCGTAGGTCAATGCGAGGACAGTTTCCCACTCGGAGCTACTAAAGAGAGGGTCTTGTTCCAAGGAGAGGAGCCCTTCATGCAGAAGCAATTTGAGTTTGAAGCTGGCCACAAACGCTGTGGGTGCAAGGGGCAGTTTTTTGAAGTATAAACAAGCGAGCTGGTAGACTTCTGGCGCTCCTTTTCCTGGCAGTTGTGTGCGCAGGAGGTCTTTTGCTAATTGACCTGCTGCCAAAATGAGGGGATAGCTCTCTTTCAGGCACAGCAAAGGATCTAGAAGTGTGGTGTCTTTGAGAGTTCCGATCTCTTTTTGAGTGTTGGACCACACCCACTCAGCGATGCAAAAAGGCGTGAGGGTGCATTTTTGCGCAAAAAGGGTTGCCATCCCGTGAGGGGTGAAGATTTTGAGGATCTTTTTTTGTCCGAGATAGGGGGTTGTTTGAAGCAGAAGTCCTGCCGCTTTTTCTTCCATACATCGCCCATTGTAACATCGACAAAATTTGGTGGCAGTGGTAATCTATGATACGCATGAGGTAGTTGCAAAACTTAAGTTTTGCAACTACCTCCAATTGAAAGACGATACGAGATTGCAGGGAGATGAAGGTATGAATCAGTCCAATAAGTTTGCAAACGAAGGTTATACACTATACATCGCAGGCAAACACATTGAAGTTACGGATGCACTGCGCTCTTATGTTTGGGAAAAGCTTGCGCGCATTGAGCGCATTGCCGATCAGATTATCGATGTACACGTCACGCTAGATGCGCAAAAGTTAGAAAAAACTTGCTCGATCTTGATGAATTTCATCCGCTTTCAGATTAAAGTGCAGGTGGGACGCGACAATTTGTATGAGGCGATCGATAAGGCGATCGATCGCGTCACGAAATTGATTCGACGCTACAAAACAAAACTGCAATCGTATCGCAATAAAGACCTCACAACTGTCGATATTCATGTAAATGTCGTTGAGCCTTTGAAAGACGATCTCAAGGCAATCAATGATGAAATCGAGGCCCAAGCCGCAAAAGAAGAGCGCAATCGCTACATGTTGCACCAGGTGGTGGCCAAAGAGACGATGAAGCTCAAAACACTGACGCAAGACGAGGCGGTCATGAAGATGGAGATTACAAGCGATCCATTTCTGATCTTCCGTTCAGAAGAGGATCTCAAAACCAAAGTGATCTATCGCCGCGAGGATGAAAACTACGGGATTGTCGAAATCAAGTGACAAGAGACTGCGGTGCGTGGTCCGACGTACATGGGTCCTCGCCACACCTGAAGAGAAGGTCCGGCAGTCTTTATTGCAAAAAATGGTCTTAACTCTCGGCTTTCCAAAAGGATTGTTGGCCGTTGAGAAAGCAGTGGGGCAGCGCCGCTTTGACCTCGTCTGTTATACGAAAGAGGGCAACGCGCTTTTGTTGGTCGAGTGTAAGGCCTTTGATCCAGAAGAGGCTGCTGAAAATCAGGCGTTTGGATATAATCTATACTGTGGCGCCCCGTTTCTTTGTGTGGCGGGACCCAATTGCATCCAGACCCTCTGGCACGAGGGGGGGCAATTGAAGCGGGTTTCCTTTTTGCCTTTTTTTCAGGAGCTCTATGCATTTTCCCAAAGACTCTGAAGTTGTTTGCGTATATGGGTGGGATGAGGCGCTTTATCAAGAAGCTCTTCATTGGGCAGAAGGGGATTTGCGGGTCGTTTTTGTTTGCCATGAGAAAAAATGCAGCACAAACCCCCGCGTGGCGATTTACGTACTGCACTCGCCTTTGCAGATTGAGCCGTTTGCAAAAGAGATCGCCTGGTCTTTTGTGATGCGCAAAATGGCCTTTATCCCCCTTGAAGAGTGCACGCTTTTTCAAGAAGCGTTAAAGCGGCACCACTTGGCAGCAGGACTTCTTTTGTCAGAAGTTGCGGACTGGGGCGTTACTGCATTGCGCAATGCAAGGGCAAATCAAGTAGAGCACCGTCTTGGGATGGATTTGAAGGGCGCATTTAGCGGTATTCCAGCTCTCATTATTGGTGCGGGTCCATCTTTGCGAGGTCAAAGTCCTCTCATCAAAGAATTTGAAAGGCGCGCCCTCATTTTTGCCAGTAGCTCTGCCTTAGATGCTTTAGATGTCGAACCCCATTTTGCAGGAGCGATCGATTCGACGGCTCCCCCTTGGAAGAGGCGCTTAGACTCTCAGACCCCGTTTTGCTATCAAAGCCGCATGAATCCCAACAATTTAGCGTTTGTTGATGGCCCTAAGTTGTTATTTCCCGATAGCTCATCGAGCGCCATCAATTGGCTGCAAGGGGAAGAGGTGCTTTTTGATGGGGGGTGGACTGTGGGCAATTTTCTCACAGCCGTAGCGCAGCATATGGGGTGCGATCCGATCGTTTTTGTAGGGATGGATTTTTGCTACGTTCAGCAAAAAAAATATGCCAATGGCGACCCGCAAGAGATGGCGCATCTTGTGCAAAATGGCCCATTTCTAACGCAGCGCGATTGGATCATGGCGGCCGATTGGATGCAACAGCTGCCCGGGCGTCTCATCGATACTTCGTTTGATGGGATGCTGGCTTTACCAAAGAGAGATCTTCTGAGCGTCTTGCGCGAATGCACCGTTGAGTGGGATTTGCGCCAAAAGGTGCAGACAACCATCGCACGCTTACCGAAGTTGCAGTCTGAGACAAGATGGCCTGAGTGGGAAGAGAGCTTGCAGCGCTGCCAACACCATGCAGATGATTTGGAGCAAGAACCCGCCTATCAGCATCTTCTTTTGCCCCTTTGGACTGTATGGCGCCCCGTTTTTGCGCGTGAAGTGGCGGTTGATCCAAAGCAAACACTGTCTATGCATCAGCGCGTGTTTTTTCAGCAGGTGCTGCAAGAGCATTTGCAAGATGCAAGCAATGCTCTTGATTGCCAGATGCTCGAAGAGAAAAAAGAGTGGTTTTATGCAGATGGCACGCTCAAAACAGTTGAATTCTACTTGGCAGGCAAAAGACACGGGGCCGCAACTCTTTATTGGCCAAATGGCTTGAAGAAACGAGAGTGCCATTTTGACAAAGGAGTGCGACATGGATGGGATCGGATGTGGAATCAGATGGGTCATTTGGTAGATGAAGGAAGCTATGAACAGGGAGAACCTGTTGGCGTACACCGTCGATTTGGATCTAAGGGCAATCTCATTGAAGAGATCGACTATTTGACGCCGCAGCGCTTCAATATCCGCCAATGGGATGACGTGGGGACTCTTCGCTTGGATATCAAAGGGATTTGAGATGGTCAAAAGCGGATCTAATTATGAAGAGGCGCTCTCTATTTTGATGGAGCGATTTCCCATCTTAGGCTTGCAGGCTCTCAGTTGGCAACCGGTAGAGTCCGATCCGGCGTTTGATCCCATCGATCCAGGGCTTGCCGAAGTGCTCTATTGTTACGGGTTTGGGGATGGCTCTGTCTATTTTGCTTATCAAAAATGGCTTCAAGGCGATCCCACGCGCAAATTGGTTTTTTTAGAAGATGAACCAGGAGTTATTGCCTCCTTTTTGGCAAATGGCAAAGCTGTAGAGATTTTCTCGGATGAGCAAGTTTATCTAGAAATTTTTAGCGGCAAGCGCCAAGAGATTCGCACACTTGCGAATCGTTTTCCAAAAAGGCGCATCGAGATCATCTCGATGACGCAAAATAAAAGAAAAATGTCCAAAATGCGACTGCCCCTTTTGCGCATGACAGCACTATCTTACGCAATGCATCTCGACCGGTTGCACGGATATCAGCCATTTGAAAACTTTTTGAAAAATAGCCTGCAAATAGGCCATAGCTTTTATGCAAACCGGCTTCAAGGCGCCTTCGAGAACACCCCTGCTGTTGTCTGTGGCGCAGGTCCTTCGTTGCAGCGCTCTTTAGAAACGCTCAAGACGTTGGAGGACAAAGCATTGATCGTTGCTGGAGGCTCGACGATTGCAGCGCTCAGCTCGCAAGGCATCTTGCCCCATTTTGGGGTGGCAGTGGATCCCAATTTGGAAGAGTATCGGCGGCTTAAAAACAGCTTTGCATTCGAAGTGCCGCTTCTTTATTCCACCCGCGTGCACCCGGCGATTTTCCAAACATGCAATGGCCCCTTCGGATATATGAGAAGCGGCATTGGCGGGGTGGCCGAAGTGTGGCTAGAGGAAGAGTTAGGGCTCACCGAGCCCTTTATTGGGGCCGATCTTCCTCCTGAATCGATCTCTGTGACCCTCATTTGCGTAGCATGGGCCCAGTTTTTAGGATGCAATCCGATTTTATTAAACGGCGTCGATCTTGCTTATACGGCCAATCGCCGCTATGCCGACGGGGTAGGGAGCAAAGAAGAACTCGTTCCAGAGGCGATAGAGCGGGAAAAGTCGGCAGCGGATCGACTCATCAGACGGCGCGGACGCGATGATAAAATGGTGTACACAGCAGTACGTTGGATCATGGAGGCAAATAGCTTGTCTCGCTTGGCAAAAAAGCACCGCGCAACGCAAATGCTCAATACAACAGAGGGAGGATTGCCGCTCAGAGGTATCGCTGATGCATCGCTTCAAGAAGTAAGCCGTCATTTTTGCAAGCAACCTCTGCGACAGCTTGTGCAACAAAAAGTGGCAGATGCCTATTTTCCACCTGATACGGCCTCGAACGTTGCAGTCAAGTTGCAGTCGCTACGCCAAAGCTTAGATCGACTCATTCACTATTTGAAAATTATTACTAAAAAAGAAAAAGGCTCGGCGGCTTTAGCGGAACTTGAGTTAGAAGGTGAAATGGCCACGCTATACCTGTTCTATGATATCAGGCAGATTTTTCCCAATGATGCCAGGTTTTGGGAAAACTGGCTTGAGCTTGCCCTGAAATACCAATTGATGTTTTTCAATCAGGGTTAATAGACTTGCGCATTTGATATTTTATTAAGCTTGTTGTATGGTCTCAAACTCAAAAATTGAATTTGGATTTTTGAGTGTGTGTCATGA
>JAKAFF010000042.1 GCA_021818045.1 bacterium | reverse complement strand
TTTTGGTATTGGCAATGAGATCTGCATCAAATTGCACCCGCCCTTTCTCAAAGAGCAGCACAATGCACGACCCGCCAAACTCAAAAAAGCCCTTTTCCACTCCCTTATGGACAAATCCAGAGGTATAAGTTTGATGAATCGAGCCGACAGATGTCGCCCCAATCTCTACAAACAAAATCGTGCCAAAACGCTCGTTTTGTAATTGCGTCACCATCCGCTTATTTTCGGAAAGCGAAGCAAAGCGCTTGCGTAAAGCAATCGGATTTACAGAATACAGAGGTCCATTGATCAGACAAGCGTTCGATGCGATCCCATCACACGGAAAATGAAAGCGATGATAATCGGTGGGGCAAAGCCGCACAATCGCCATAGATCCGGATCGATATTGTTCAGCAGGATAATATCCTTGCAAAAACGCATCAAGAGCAAACTTCTGTCCCTTAATCGTAAATTCGCTAAATTGAGGATATACCAAATAGCGCCCATCCGCCGGCATGACAATCGTTTCGGGGTCTGGGACAACTGGCCTTTTTTCTCTTTTTAACTTACGCGTGAAAAAATCGTTAAAAGAAGAAAACTTTCCTTCGGCAAACTCCGTAACATCAATGTCATAGGCTCGAATAAAAGGGACGATCTTCTTAGCGCTCGCAGGACGTTTTTGAAAATAGCCGTACATTTGAGAAAAAAAAGGCAGTCGGGCAAGTAGCGGTAAAAGCGCCTTCGAAAAAAAACCACGCATCCACCCATCCCCATACAGCAAGGATAAAGCCCTACGACCAAAAACCTTCTCTACTTGCTTTTGATGCGTTTTTCGATCAATATATACAATCTCCATACGGCAACTCTACCGCGATCGTTTCTTTTTTTTCAAATTTCTTATTCCAAGAGTAATTTAAATTTTAATTACACTTTTTAAGCCTTGTATGAAATGTCGTTTCCTATTAAAATCTTGTCAAAGGATTCGGATTACTCATGTTTGGCTTGCTGAAAAAGATCTTTGGAACGCATCAATCTCGCCTTTTGAAAAAGTATTGGGCTATTATCCCCAAAATCAATGATTGGGAGGCGAAGTTCCAGGCCCTATCCGATGACGAGCTGCGTCAAAAAACCGCCGAATTCAAAGAAAGATTTGCCAATAAAGAACCTTTAGAATCCTTGCTCCCTGAAGCGTTTGCTGCAGTCAAAAACGCCTGCCGCAGGCTCTGCGGGACCGAAGTACACGTCTCTGGCTATGACCAAAAATGGGATATGATTCCTTACGATGTGCAGATCGTGGGTGCGATCGCCATGTTCCACGGATCCATTGCAGAAATGCACACAGGCGAGGGGAAAACGCTCACCGCCTCGATGCCGCTCTACCTGCATGCCGTCACAGGCAAGCCTGTACACCTCATTACAGTAAACGACTATCTGGCCAAACGCGACTGCGAGTGGATCGGCTCTATTTTCCGCAAATTGGGACTGACCGTCGACTCCCTCACCAATAACGTTCCTTCCCATTTGCGCAAACAAACATATGCTGCCGACGTCGTCTATGGGACCGCATCTGAATTCGGTTTTGACTTTTTGCGCGACAACTCAATGGCCATGCACAAAAACGAACAGGTGCAAAGAGGCCACTATTTTGCGATGGTCGATGAAATCGACTCGATCCTCATCGATGAAGCGCGCACTCCCTTAATCATCTCTGGACCTGTGCATGAAAGCCGCCAGATGTATGACGAACTCAAAGCACCTGTTGCCCAAATGGTCCGCATCCAGCGCGACTATTGCAATCGCCTTGCGACAGAGGCCCGCAAAACTCTCGAATCACTCGGGCTACTCGACGAAACACAAGAGCCCCAAAAAATCCCAAAAAACACCGAAGAGACCTTCCAAAAGCTCTGGCTTGTCAGCAAAGGCGCTCCGCGCAACAAGATTTTGAAAAGGCTCAAAGAAAACCCCGATATTCGCGCAGAAATCGACAAATGGGAAACCTACTTTTACGGCGAGGGGAATAAAGAAGAAAAATTTAAAGTCCTCTCCGAATTGTACATGACAGTCGATGAGCGCAATAACGAATACGAGCTGTCCGATAAAGGGATCAAAAGTTGGGGTGAATTTAAAGAAGGCGCAAGCGCCGATGACTTCGTCATGCTCGATCTCGGCCACGAATATCACCTCATCGACCAAAGCGATGCCCCAGACCCGCAAAAAATGCAATCCAAAGTCTCTTTGCGAGAAGAGGATGCTAAGCGCAAAGAGCGAGCCCACAACCTCCGCCAACTCTTGCGGGACCACCTACTCATGGAAAGGGATGTCGATTACATCGTCCAAGACCAAAAAATCATCATCATCGATGAAAATACAGGCCGCCCGCAACCAGGGCGCCGCTTCTCCGATGGCCTACATCAGGCAATCGAAGCCAAAGAAGAGGTCGCGATTCAAGGGGAGACGCAGACATACGCCACCATCACCTTGCAAAACTACTTTAGAATGTATGAGAAACTGGCTGGCATGACGGGCACCGCCATGACTGAAGCCAACGAATTCAAAGAGATCTACAAATTGCAAGTCATTGAGATCCCCACATACCGTCCTTGTAAAAGAGTGGATGCTGATGACGAAATCTACATGACGGAAAGGGAAAAATATAACGCAATCCTCGCAGAGATCAAAACCGTACACGCCCAAGGGCGCCCCATTTTGATCGGAACAGAATCCGTCGAGGTCTCTGAAAAACTATCGCGCATCTTGAAGCAAAATAAAATTGAGCACACGATCCTCAACGCTAAAAACCACGCACACGAAGCGCAAATCATCGCCGAAGCGGGCAATCAAGGCGCTGTCACCCTTGCTACAAACATGGCGGGCCGCGGCACCGACATTAAGCTCAAGGAGGGCGTTCGCGATCTTGGCGGCCTGCACGTTATCGGCACCACAAGGCACCACTCTCGCCGCATTGACCGCCAGCTGCGCGGCCGTTCCGGTCGACTTGGAGACCCCGGCTCTTCTAAATTCTTCGTCTCTTTTGAAGATTCTCTCATGCGTCTTTTTGCATCTCCTCGTATGACAGCGTTGCTGCAACGGTTTCGTCCCCCCGAAGGGGAGCCCATCTCAGCAAAAGTACTCAACAAGTCGATTGAAACTGCGCAAAAAAGGGTCGAACAGCGCAATTACTCCATCCGCAAGCACACTTTGGAATACGACGACGTCATGAATAAACAGCGTCAAGAAGTCTATGCATTCCGCAACGATCTTTTGTTCGCCGAAGAGCCCCTGCAAATCGCCGAAGAGGTCCTCGACACGGTCGCAAGACAAACCTTCCAAGAAAACTCTCAAGACCCCATTGCCGCCCTCGCTAATCACTTTCCAATCCACTTCGAACCCACCTCAACCGAGGCGCAAGTTTTAGAAAAAATACTCTCTAACTTCCAACAAAAGCTCTTTTTCCAAAGACAACTCCTCTCCTCCTTCCGTCCCGATCTCAACGAAGCATCCAAAGCGCAAAACGTCTTGCAAGAAGTAATCCGAAATCTCTTAATTCGAAAAATCGATCAAAGATGGCAAGAACATCTACTACACATCGATCACTTACGCTCTGATGTACATATGCGCACGGTTGGGCAAAAAGACCCGCTGCTCGAATTCAAACACGAATCCTTTAATCTATTCGAAACCCTTTCCCGCACATTGCGTCAAGAGATGGCACGCGACCTTTTCCGATTCGAAATGATGCCACAACCCACTCCTGCAACGCGCACTAAACGCAAGCCCTCCCTGATCCAAGGGACAATGGCGTAAACTATTTTCTTTTTTAACAGAAAATCTGTAGGGTGAGGATTATGATCCTCGCCCAGCTCGTTAAGCAGCCCGCTAAATTCGACAGCCTGAAAGACCCTGTCATTTTGCAGCTCGAATCGCTGACATATACCCCCTTCCATTTAGTGGCGCTTGTCATTTTTGCCCTTGCTATCATCCACACCTTATGTGTCTACAAAGTTCGCGGATGGGCGCAAATCGTAGAGACGCGCCAGGCACGCAAAGAACAAAGCCTCCTCGTCCAACTCCTTTACTTTTTATCTGAAGTGGAAATTGTATTTGCTTTTTGGGCCATCTTTCTCTTCTTTGCAATCGCAAGCTTTTATGGATGGAGAATTGGGCTTGAGTACATCAACACACGAGACTACACAGAGCCTCTCTTCGTCGTCGTCATCCTCGCCCTAGCCTCGACCAAACCCATTGTTGACACGGCCGAAAGAACCATCTTGTGGATCGCAAAAAAATTTGGCGGATCCCTTAGTGCTTGGTGGTTTATCCTCCTCACCTTCGGCCCCATCCTCGGCTCTTTAATTACAGAAGCTGCCGCTATGACTTTGTGCGCCTTGCTGTTATCGCGCCAGTTTTATGAATACCACCCAAGCCCAAAATTGGCTTACGCCACATTAGCACTGCTTTTCGCCAATATTTCCATAGGGGGCGTACTCACAGATTTTGCCTCCCCGGCAGTCTTATTGCTGGCCCACGCTTGGAAATGGTCCTTAACAGACATGTTCATCAATTTTGGCTGGAAAGCAATTATCGGCATCCTCATTGCCAATACCATCTACTGGCTCTACTTCAGAAAAGAATTAAAAGCCCTCGAAGTGAGGCGCAATGCAACACAACTCTATGCCGACTACACCTCTAAAATTCAAGAAAATGCCTCGCCACTTTGGATCACCATTGTCCACATCTTAGTCATGGTTTGGATCGTCAGCGTCTCTGATTACCCATCCATTTTTATCGCAAGCTTCTTGTTTTTCATAGGATTTCACCAAGCCACCAAACACCATCAGTACCCGTTACAACTCACGCGTCCCCTCCTGATTGGCCTCTTCTTGGCAGGACTTGTCATCCACGTGGGATTGCAAGGGTGGTGGGTAGCGGCTTTACTACACGGTCTAGATCCTTTATCCGTCATGGGGGTTGCCATTGCCCTCACAGGATTTAACGACAATGCAGCGATCTCCTATCTATCGACTCTTGTGCCCAATTGGGGTCCCATCTACGAATACGCGGTATTCACAGGTGTTGTGGCAGGAGGCGGCATCACGGTCATCGCGAACGCCCCCAATCCCGCAGGTTACGCCATTTTAAGAAAGCACTTTGAAAAAGGAATCAAGCCCCTAAATCTATTTCTAGGAGCCCTCATACCTACGCTGATTTTCTACGCAATTTACTACTTCTTCGGGCCGCTCTTTACAATTTAGAGACTGCTTTGTAACCAAACACCAACAAAGGGATGGACGAGAGCACATAAAAATACCAAAGACGGGCATCCCACTTCAAAATCATGACCCCTTTCGTAGAAAACAGCCCCATGAAAAGACCAAATAGCAAAAGCTGCACGCCCAAAGTCACCAAAATGGTCGGCCCTATAATCCCCTTCTCCTCATGACCTGATTCCTCTGCAATGGGAGGATCTGCCGCCACGGCCTCTTCCGCCGCCTCAACCGACTTTGGAACAAACTGAGGAGGATAAAGAGACTGCTGCGTCCCCAAGTTTTTCACAGACACCGCTGGGTTGTAGGTTGAATGCTGCAACTCAGGTTTTTCTTCCCTTAAATCTGCGGCGCAAAAAGGACATACGATCACATCCAAATCCACTTCACCTTCGCAGTTGTAGCACATTTTTTGGCGTTTCTTTGGTTTCATAGACTTCAGCCTCTGAAAACAGAGTATAAGGAAAGGGCGGTTTTTCCTATAATGTGTATTTTCAGTGGAGAGGCCATGTCAGATAGAAAAGCATTCGATGTCGCCGTAATCGGCGCAGGACCCGGTGGTTATGTCGCGGCAATTCGCGCAGCGCAACTTGGAAAATCTGTAGCACTTATTGAAAAAGAGCTCGTCGGGGGGTGTTGTTTAAATGTAGGTTGCATCCCCACTAAAACGCTCCTATCTGGCGCATCTACTCTACACCAAATACGCCGCGCTCAAGAATTTGGCATCGTTACCGGCCCCGTCTCCTTTCATTACGACCAAATGAAAAAACGGAAAGATCAAGTCGTTGCAAAAGTGCGCTCTAGTCTAGAAGGGCTCATCCGCTCCAACAAAATTACACTTTTGCGCGGCGCAGCCCAATTTGAAACGCCACATACACTTAAAATCTTAGGAACTGATTCTCTCTATCTCGACGCAAAACAGATCATTATCGCAACAGGCTCCATTCCAACAGATGTGGCCGCCTTTGCGTGCGATCATAAGCGCATTCTCAACTCCACCTCTATTTTGGAGCTCACCGAATTACCCAAAAGCTTAACCATCATAGGAGGCGGCTACATCGGCTGCGAATTTGCCTCTTTGTTTGTAGAACTTGGGGTCCAGGTGACGTTACTAGAGGCCCTCCCCAGCATTTTAGCCGCGCAAGGACCCTCTATCGCGCAAGTGATGACCAAAGCATTCCAGGCAAAAGGGGTCAATATCCAAACTAACGTCGCCGTCAAATCCATAGAAAATCGACAAACCCACGTCCACATCACCTTGATGGATGGGCAAACCTTAGACACAGATTTAGCTCTCGTCTCCATCGGGCGCAAAGCATATACAGATGGACTTGAACTCCAAAAAGCGGGACTCAAAACCAATGCCAAAGGCTTTCTCGACACTGATGAGCGCATGCAAACAGAAGTACGCGGCATTTATGCAATCGGAGATGTCACAGGAAAATGGATGCTCGCACATGTAGCATCTCATCAAGGGATGGTGGCAGCCGCCAATGCAGCAGGCCACGAAGAGAGCGTCCACTATAGCGCCGTGCCCGCCGTCATCTTCACCTCGCCCGAAATTGCAACAGTGGGCCTAATGCTCGAACAAGCGCAAGCGCAAGGTTACGATGCAACAGTTGGCACTTTCCCATTCCAAGCTCTCGGCAAAGCACAAGCCTCCCAAGATACCGAAGGGTATGCTCAAATCATCTCTGTCACAAAAACAGGCCAGATTCTCGGCGCGATCGCCATTGGCCACGAAGCATCGAATTTAATTGGTGAAATGGCCCTTGCCATTCAAAATGAGCTCACATTAGACTGCGTTATTGAAACGATCCATGCCCACCCAACCATCGCTGAAGCGTGGCATGAAGCAGCTCTTATGGCAGCAGATCGTCCCATCCACTTGCCGCCCCGAGCAAAACGATGAAAAAACTCAATATCTTACCAGAGAATCCAGAAGAAAAACCATTAGGCCGCTTTCCCTCCTGGCTGCACAGAAAACTCCCCCCCGGAGATCAGCTCTTTCACACCAACGCCCTCATCGATCAACATCGCCTCCATACAGTTTGCGAAGAGGCCAAGTGTCCAAACCGCTTGGAGTGTTACACAAAAAAAACCGCCACTTTCTTAGCTCTTGGAAAAGAGTGCACCCGCAACTGCGGGTTTTGCGATATCGACTTCGCACGTCACCCTAAAGCGCCCGAACTCGACGAACCCGAACGGATCGCCGCCTCAGTCAAATCACTGGGACTCAAACACGCGGTGATCACCATGGTGGCACGAGACGATTTACCCGATCAGGGGGCCTCTCACATGGCTGCCATCATTCATGCCATACGCAAAGAAAATCCAGGCACGACCATTGAAGTTCTCACCTCCGATTTTTCTGGCGATGTAAAGCTGCTTTACATCGTATTGGATGCGCAACCAGAAATCTTCAACCACAACATTGAAACAGTGCGCAGCCTCTCTTTGCGCATTCGGCATAAAGCGGAGTATGATCGAACCCTACAGGTTTTAAAAAATGCGAAAGAGTCAGGCCTTGTCCGTTTTGTCAAATCTGGGCTCATGGTGGGGTTGGGAGAGACACCAGAGCTTGTCGAAGAGACGCTGCGGGATTTAGCAAAGGCCGGGTGTGATATCGTGACCATTGGGCAATATTTACAAGCCAACCGCAATAAGTTACGAGTGAAAGAGTTCATCCATCCCGACCAATTTAAGCGCTACGAGGAATACGGCACAGCACTTGGAATGCGCCATATGTACTGCGGCCCCTTTGTGCGCTCGAGCTATAATGCCGATTTGTTTATTTAACTTTATATTGATACCGCTATACACAAATAAGTTCAAAAGTTGGTTTTGGGCAACGCGAAAGCTGGCGCAGCCGAAAATCCGACTTTTGAACTCATTTGTGTATACCCCTCTTCGATTATTTCATGATATCCATAACCTTAAGAAAATTGTCAGAAATCTAGGGTCTCTAATTCCTCGCTTCGCTTTGCTCAGCCCCGCTCCCGCTGCCTCAAGTTACCGAGCGCGAAGAAGCGATTGTTCCTCATCAAATCCAAAAATCGACAGAAGCGCAATTTGAAGACACCGTCTAAGCCTCCGGGGGACTAGTCAAAATTCTCCGGAGGAGAGCATTTTTACTGGCCATCCGACGATGGAGCGTTGCTGAGTGCATTCTAAGGCTCGACGTAAGAGAGGGCTCATCGATGTAAGGCGCACGATTTGTCCATGCTGCTTTATCCAAGGATCGATTCCGCGACACTTAAATTGTATAAAGGCATCTGCTTGGCTCTCATCAACAAGGCAATAGTACTGACAAGGAAAACGGATCATTTGCATCTGATTTTGGATAAAGGGATCTGAAGCACTGGACAATCGATCCCAAATGGCCTGATCGACTCCAAAATGGAAATCATCCGATGAAATGACCCCTATTTTAATGGCATGTAAAATGGCCTGGGCAAGCCACTTTGAGGTCATAAAATTGTCTGCACTTCCCCAACAACCTTCTGTCATAAAAAGGGAAAAAAGGGTTAATTTAGCTGCCAACTCTTGGTTGGTCAGCACCCATTGTCCATGTTCAAAAGTGAGATCTAGCAATAGTTGACGACTCTCGTCTTTTGTAATGAATTTCTGAAAATAGGCTCCTTGAATGTTGTAATCGATGCGATCTGCACAGAGATTGGGAAGGGGTTGTTCCAGCATGGGGAAGAGTTCTCCGTTTGGAGATACCTGTTGGATTTCATACCCATGCCGATGCAAAATTTTTCCGATGCCAGAATCCGTTAAATAGCTGCTGTGGATTGAGGATTGATAATCCTCTTCTTGCTGTTCTTTCGCATACACCCAATCACCGACGTGAGAAAAGGCTGTATGAGAGACATCATGCAGAAGGCCAGCTATTTGCTCTTCTAATGAA